>JAFGOC010000080.1 GCA_016926705.1 Dehalococcoidales bacterium
AAAAAAGCCCCGTCCTAAGGGACGAGACTTTATATTCCCGCGGTACCACCCAAATTTCCTTCCGATAAACAGAAGGACGCTCTTCAGGGCACATTCATGCCCCCGTCACGGCTAACGGCCGACGGAACCGTCCTGGCTTACTCATCCGGATTATATCCAGATTTTCGGCTGGCAACTCGGGAGTGATTTTGGGGTCGGGGAGTATATCCGCTTCCACCCCACCGGACTCGCTGAATACTCTTATCCGGCCTTACTCTTCTCCGTCAAAGCCTTTAATACTTCAGGTTAACATATAAACGGCAGGAAATCAATAGATGGAGAAAGAATAAGCAAGGTACAAGATATAATATTAAGGCTAGTTTTCCGGGAGGGTCTTGGGAGTGATGACCACTTTCCTGGCATCGCCGACACCGGTGCTTTCAGTGATTACGTCGGGGTGGTCGGCCAAGGCGAGGTGGATAATACGCCGCTCAAAGGCCGGCAAGGGCTCCATGGCAAAAGGCGTCTTCCTGGTCTTTACCTGCTCGGCAAGTCGGTTGGCCAGCATACGGAGTCCTTCACAACGGCGCTGCTTATAACCTTCAACATCGAGAACAATGGGAATATTGACTTCCATTTTTTGCGACATAATAATCCTGACGATGTACTGCAGCGAGACCATCGTCTGGCCGCGGCGCCCGATCAATATGCCCAGGTCTTCGCCTTCAATGTTGAGACCTACGGAAGACAACTCGCCGTTTTCATCGCTAACGGTAAACTCATCGGAGGGCAGCACCGCACCCTTCAGGTCCATGAGAGCAAGCAATTCCTCAAGTACCTGTTTGGCAGCATCGTAAATTTCGCTACTATTTCCGGACATGTTCATGGCAACTTATACCTCAAATCAAAAAGGTCGATTTTATTCCTCGTTCTGCTCATCATCATCCCGACCCTCGAAGAACTTGGCGAACCGGGACGGTTTTTTACGGCTTTTCTCTAATGATTCCTTATCGGTGATGATAACATCATCTTTGGGTTTGGCCTTAGGTTTTTTAGAGTCCTCGCTTTCGAACGTCACGTATTTCTTACCTGCTTTATCGGTTGACGGCCGCCTGCGCAGTGTACCCCAGCCTGTAACTCGGTACTGCAGGATGATGCGGAAGAGACTGGAGGCAACCCAGTAGAGGGACAGCCCGCTGGGGAAGGATAAAGCCAGGAAAGCAAATAACAGGGGCATCATCCAGGTCATCATCTGGCTGCTGGCGGCGGAACGTGGGTCGTCCGAGGGAGTGGCGGACATTTTCTGCTGTACCCACATCGATGCTCCAACGAGGATAGCCAGTATAAAATTCGGCTGCGCCAGGTTCATGCCCAGGAAATACGGGTTCAATGGCAATGCAGAAAACACAACCGGCCAGGGGTAAAGAAACCTGGCGAGATTAAGGAGACCTTCCGGGACGGCGGCCAGCGCGAGCATTATCGACTGGTAGAGGGCGAACCATACCGGCATTTGAATAATCATGGGTAAAAGGCAGCCGGCCGGCTTGATGCCAGACTCCTTATAAATTTTCATCTGCTCCTGGGCGAGCTTTTGCCGGTCCTTGCCGTATTTCTTCTGGATTTCAGCGAGCTTGGGCTGCAGGTCCTGCATCCGTCTAGACGAACGTATCTGGCTCAAGGTAAGGGGCAACATAGCTAGATTGACCAGAAGTGTCAGCAGGATAATGGCAATTCCGAAATTATCTCCGAAAAAATGAGCCACTACGATAAGTACATTGGTCAGCGGCTGCTGGATGATTAGTTCCCAAACATTCAAATCAACATACTCCGATTATTGTGTTACCAATATTATTGGGGGCAACAGGGCGCCGGTCTCAGGGTCGATACGCTGCAGGACAGCGTCATTCGTTTGCAGGTATATAATCCCTTCATACAGTGCCAGCGGGCCGTCAATACTAGATTCAAAAGACGCTATAAGTACCGGTTCCAGCGTATCACGGTCAATCTTATAAACAAATCCGTCATGCGCAGCAAAAATAATGTAATTACCATAGATGACCGGCGTTGAGGCCAGTGCGCTGTTAAGGGGAATGGGCGAGGCAACTTCGGCGCCAGTAGCGGCATCCAGTATGTAGACAAAGCCATCGAGGCAGCCGGCGTAAATCGTGCCATCGACGATAACCGGCTGCGCCCAGAACCAGTTACCAGCCATGAACTTCCATTTCAAGGTGCCGTCGGCAACATTCAAAGCATAGAGGTTTCTATCAAAAGATCCGATGTAGACAGTACCGTTTTCCACGAGCGGTTTAGAGAAGATGGAGCCTTCGGTGAGAAAGGTCCACTTCAGAGTTAAATCATCGGCATTGAGAGCATACAGCTTTTTGTCAAACGAGCCGATATACAAAATATTATCAGCCAGAGTCGGGGTGCCCCAGATTTTATCATCGGTCTGGTATTTGCCTACTTCTGTACCGGTGACCGTATCAAGAGCATATACATAACCATCGGAACAACCGACATACAGCTTGTTATCACCAATCACTATGCCACCCACAAAAGCCTCAAGATATCTATCCCAAGGATAAATCCACCTTGTAGCAAGGTCGGTGGTATTGTAGGCGTATATTTTACCATTATACCCGGCAATATAACACAGGTTGCCAGAAACTGCCGGCGTTGCGTACACAGGCACCCTGCTTGCACCACCGCCACAGCTACTCGCGGCAGAACAACCGAATAGTCCGGTCTGCTGCGGGTATTCTAGTTTGTCCGGGGTTTTTAACACACTCGAATCAGCAAGGTTAATACGAACAAGACGGCCTTCAAGAGAACCTACCCACATAAAACCGTCAGATTCCACACCTCCCGACCACCCGATAGGAACCAAGCCGCTGACACAGCTGAAACCGAATAAGGCAATAGTAATAATAACGGCCGCCAGAAGGGCTATAAGACCAACGGTCTTGTTTTTATTATTTGTTTTTACAGTCTTTTCCAATATCAGTCTACCTTAATTATTTATATCGGTTACCATATTAAATATTTCACGGTACGGGGTCAAAGCCGCCGGGATTGAGGGGATGGCAGCGTAGAATGCGCCTGACGCCCAGCCCGATACCCTTGAAAATCCCGAACTTTGAAATAGCCTCGTAAGTGTACTGGGAGCAGGTGGGCGTAAAGCGGCAATTAGGCGGCATAACCCTCGATATGGTCCGCTGATACCCTTTAATCATCAACAGAGCGATGGTTTTCATCTTCTCCTGCTTTAATACCGGCCCGAAGTAATAACTTATCGACCGATTTTTCCAGACTTTTATAATCTGCCCCGGCGGCGGGACTACGGGCGATGAGAACAATATCCCAGCCTGGTGTAACTCTAATGTGCCGGACAACCTCACGCAGGCGACGCTTGATAAGATTTCTTACTACAGCCTTACCCAAACGACCGCTAACTACAAGACCAAATCTGGAAATATCCAGCGCATTCGGTAAGGCTTTAAGTACTATCTCTTTTCCCGCCCAGGTTTTGCCTCCCTCATATACTACACTAAACTGTGTGCTTTTGCTTAGAAAATACTCACCCCTCACGGCTACCCCACCCTGCTCAATTAAATTATTCACTAGACGACAGTTAATTTCTTACGGCCTTTGCGCCTTCTGGCCTTCAATATTTCGCGCCCGGCACGGGTGCTCATCCTTTTTAAGAAGCCATGTTCACGTTTTCTGGGTATATTCTTGGGCTGATAAGTTCTTTTAGGCACTTTAACTCCCGATTACTTTCTAATAAAATTACGCGGGAAAAACTCCGGTACCACAGTCTTACCTTTATGCCGCCTATCCGGTTGTTCCCATTTTTTGCATATGAGAAGCAACAAAAGGCAATAAAGCCAGGTGCCGCGCCCGTTTAATAGCCGTAGTCAGAGCACGCTGATGTCTCGCGCAGGTGCCGCTTTTACGGCGCGGCGATATTTTACCCCGATCCGTTATATAAGGACGCAGCTTAGCCGCATCTTTATAGTCAATATATTCAACTTTATCACGGCAGAAGAAACATATCTTGCGTTTGGGGATGTATTTACCCCGTGACGGCCTACGAGTTTTGGTGTCTCTTGACTGTGTCATGCTTTCCTCTATATTATTAATACTTAACTAACTAAAACGGCAGGTCTTCCGGTTCCATTTCCGCCGCGGCAGCGTCGTCTGCTTTTTCGTCGGTCGTGGCAGCAGAGCCTTTTTTATCAAGGAAGATTACCCGGTTGGCGACGACCTCCATACGCGAATGGGGCTGGCCGTCCTGACCTTCCCAGTTCCTGGTGTGGATTCTGCCTTCAGCGTAGACGAGTTTACCTTTAGCCAGAAACTGATTGCATTGTTCGGCGAGCCTGTTCCAGGCGACGACGTTAAACCATTCAGTCTCCTGATGCCGTTCCCCTTCAGGAGAAGTATAAACCCAGTTAGTGGCCACGGAAAAAGATGTCACGGGTTTTCCGTTGGGCGTAAAACGCATTTCCGGTTCATTGCCTACATTACCAATTATGGTTACTTTATTCAGACTCGGCATCGCCTCATCACCTCTCCACTAAGACTCGCAAGCTGGGAATACTTATTTAGTTATTAATATTTACCAGAAGATGCCTTACGACATCTTCAGATATACGCAGGTTGGCTTCCAGTTCTTTGCATTTAGACGGGCTCATTTTAAACTTGGTTAATATATAGTTACCTTCCAGGAAATGCTTGATAGGGTAAGCCAGCTTTTTCTTGCCCCACTTATCTACTCCTACAATAGTACCATCTCTGGCAGTGATAAACTCCGACACACTGTTTATCCTGGTTTCCAGAGCTTCATCAGAAATTTCCGGAGTAAGAATATAAACGAGTTCATATTCCTGTATCTTAGTATCTTCTGTCTTTTTTTCTACTTTTTTCCTGGCCACGTTCCGTTCCTTTAAGAATTTCACGTAATTATACCATATGTACATAACATAGACAACAATACCAAGTGAATTCAGGCACCTTCAAATACACCCGTTATCTTACTTGGGAACTGGAGGCAATTATCTTGACACGCTATTTCCGCTTTGTTAGACTCTAGAAGAATAGCTTGTCTTTATTTATCGGCCCCGTGGTGTAGCGGTCTAACATGCCACCCTGTCACGGTGGAGATCGGGGGTTCAAATCCCCCCGGGGTCGCCAGCTAGCTCCAAAAACCAGGTTACTTTAACTCCAGGCGCACATACACCCCGATATATTGTAGTATTATTGGGCGATAGCTTGTCTTCGCTTCCATTTGACATAGATCAATCCACCCGCCAGAGCCGTAAACGGGGCGACGGTTACCAGTCCAAAACTGCCGACGATGATATTAAGAAACTCAGCAGCTACATAGTTCATATTGAAGATGTTAGCCAGCGGCACCCCATGAGCCATGAAGACCATCAGCATAGTGAAGTAAGTACTTGAGTAAGCCAGCAGCAGTGTTGTGACCATGGTACCCACTACGGCCCGCCCGACGGCGAAGCCAGAGCCGATAGCTTCTTTAAAAGAGATTTCGGGTTTTTTATGAATCACCTCGTTCATCGCCGACGAGACATCCATCGCAAGGTCCATTACGGCACCAGATGAGGCGATGAATATCCCGGCGAGGAAGATATTAGTAATGTCCAGGTGCGAATATCCGGTATAAAGCAGTGTTTCCGCAAAGGGGCGGACAGCGCCGTGCACGTGGAGCATAGGGCCAAAGATAAGAGCCAGGCCACAAGTAAGCCAGATGCCTAATAGAGCGCCTAAGAAGGCCACGGTTCCTTTTTTGTTCAGTCCGCCAACAAGATAAATGATTGCGGCATTTAACACGGTCACTACGCCTAGAGACAAGAGTATGGGGTTATAACCATTCAGAATAAACGGCAGCATTATCTTCCAGATCATCAATGCGGTGAAAATGAAGGAGAGGAGGGCTTTGGCACCTGTACCCCTGGCAAAGATGATTAAGAAAAGGGCAAAGATAGAGAAAAGGATAATTTCAATATTTATACGATAGTGGCCCCTGGCGGTAGCGGCGATAAACTCGCCGTTGGCGTCAGTATTAATGACGAGAAACATTCTGTCATTCACGTCATAGAGCTCATCGAGTTCCATCTTTCCCAACAGTGTGTTGGAGACTTCGATTACTTCGTCCTGAAACGCGCCGCCAAGAACCTTGACCATCAGAGTCTGGGTACCTTCCGTGATAACACCGAAATGCGCGACTTGCGTGTTATCCACTTCCAGCACCAGCCCTTCAACCTGTGAGGCGTTAGCCGGCAAGCGCTCCTCAAAGCCGGTGGGTATGAAAATGAGGATGACGGAAAGAACCACCATCGTTAAGGAATATAGATTATCACGGTTACGCAGACGCTTAAAATCGGGTTTGGATAGACGTTTAAAAAGGCCAAAGCGTGAGAGTTGCCCCATAATAAACCTCAGGTATGAAGTGAGTGGGCGCGCTAAAAACCCGCTCACTCCATACCCACAATCTGGTTATGTTTATCTTATATCTTAGTTGAAGCTAAGTCCAGCTATCGAAAGAATTTTAACCGGAATTTCGATGTTATCATAGTAGCCGGTGAAAAGATCCGCGCCGACACCAATAGCGCTTACAGGAGTAGGAATACCAGTATGAACATGACTGGTCCATCCAATGCCGGCTTTTTGATTAAGGATATGAGTACATTCGACCCCAATGGGATCAAAAGCATACCAAAGCCGCTGGCATGTCGGATCACCCATTCGCTGGCCAAGACTCATCATGCTGAAAGGAAAGGCGAATTCAAGCATTTCAATTTCCCAATCCTGGAGAGCCAAATCGCTGTCAGTGCCTACCTCGAGACCATAAATCTCCTCAATCAGGGGGTAGAGGTCCTGGAGGGTGAAACCTTCAGGATTTGCTGCTTTATATTCAGCAAGCCTCTGGGTGAATGTATAAGTGGAAGCCGTCTGGTACTGGATTTTATCAAAGAATGAATCGTAGTAGGTGCCCCGGTAGCCGATAGTCATGCCACCGCACTCATGGTCACAGGCCATGACAATCAGGGTTTCATCGGGATGCTGCTCATAGAAAGCAACAGCCTCATCGATGGCCTTGTCAAAGGCTATAACCTGGAGGATAGCGGAGGCAGCATCATTGTAGTGACAGAGCCAGTCGATTTCGCCGCCTTCAACCATCATGAAGAAGCCGTCGGGATTATCAAGGAGCTCGATGGCTTTAGCAGTGTAATCGGCCAGAGTGAGTTCGCCTTCCTGGCGGTCGATTTCATAAGGTAAAGCCGGACATACGCCATCCTCAATAATAAGTCTCTGGTTTATGGCAATGACCTTACCAACGCCTGGGGCCAGACTGTGAAAATCGGCCGTGTTATCGACGACAGTATAGCCGTTAGCCGCGGCGACATCAAAGACAGAAGGCTGGTCGCCTGCTTTACCGGCGGGGTACGAAAATCCGCCGCCGCCAAAGAATTCAAAACCACTTTCTACCAAATCCATGCTCAGACCATAGTAATCTTTTCTTGAGGGGTTGTGTGCATAAAAACAGGCCGGGGTAGCATGGTCGAGCGAGACGCTGGTAACTATACCAACTTTCATACCGGCTTCATGTGCCACCTCGGCAATCGTCTTATATTCTACTGTCATACCAGGGTCCATGGCGACAACTCCATCGGCCGTTTTTTGGCCACAGGCGAGAGCCGTGCCAGCAGCAGCCGAATCGGTTATTGCGGAATCTGTAGAGTAGGTAGTGCTCATACCCTGGGCAGGAAACTGGCTCATTGTTAGCTGGACTTTATCCAGTTCTGAATAATCGGTGGTGGAGTAGCCAAGGGAATAAAGGTAAATTTCGGCCGCGTTACGTTCGGCTATCCCAAAACCGTCTCCGATGAAGTAAAAGATGTATTTAGCCTTGGCTGGAGGCGGAGTGATAGGAGTAGCGGTTATAGTTGTCGGCGGCGAAGTAACGGTGGCGGTGGTAGTTGCGGTGGTGGTTACGGTGGCCGGGGTGGTTTCCTCAGACGTGCAGGCACCAAATAAAGATAGAACCAGAATAAGCACGACCAGAGTACTAAACCCAATTTTCCAGAATTTCGACATTTTTACATGCCTCCTTTAAGTAATAAATTTTTCTGGCGGATATATTGTTCTGTTTAATGTATGGTCAGAGGCATCATCCTCCTCTATTTTGAATTTTTAGAGCCAATTTATACATCATAATTGATATAATCACATATCATATAATGCTATGTAGTTTAGTCATATATGCTCTATTTTAGGTGATGAATCTACTGATGTCAATAGTGAATAAGTATCATATTCAGGGACTTAATATTTAGTGGCGCAAGAATAACCATAGAGCCTGAACAGACCTACGTGGAGAACTTAAAATGAAGACCCGGATAAATCCCTGTAATTACTAAAAAATGTTGTTATGCTATAATGAGATAAATCCTATCTGGAGTTTGAAATATGCCGATCAAGTTTACGTTTTCAACACCCATGATGAGGTCATGGCTTTTAATACACCAATGTCACAGGTTGATAGAGAGGAATGAGTTAGCAGTTCTTAAAAAGGTCGGGCTGACACCGCGCAAACATGCCGTGCTTCTGGCGCTGAAAAGACTACCCGGACCTCTGAAGGTAGTCGATGTCGCCGTCTGGCTCGACCGTAAGGCAAACGGAATCAGCAGGCTTGTTGACCGTATGGAGAAAGATGGCATAATTAACCGAACACGGGATACACTAGACCGCAGAGCAACCAGTTTGACCATCACTGAAAAAGGACAGCAGATTTATGAAAAAGCGGAGGAACTATTCTTCCAGTTAATCCGAGATATATTTAAAGAATTTTCTGAAGACGAGCTAATCACCCTTAGTAAAATCATGGAGAGGGTACGGGTAAGTAACTTTAAATTACTTTTTCCAAGTAAGAAACCGGAAACACTTCAAATACTCGAGGATTAAAAGATTCCATAAAGAATCCAGAATCAATTCTTTAATTAACAACAATTAGTTTGGTTTTTAATTAATAAATTCTATTAAGTGTACTTTCCAGTTATTAAGTAAACGAATGGTATGATTTTGAATATTTATTGTCCTGAATGTAATTACAGTTGACATTTGAGAAAATATAGATTATAGTATTTGAAAATCAAAGATACCGAGATAAAAACACACGGCGGGAAATGGGTGTTCCGTACGTATTAAATAATATCAGAGTAAACCCAAATATATTATTCAAATGGGAGGTTGAGAATCGCCAAAAACGAGAATATAATAAAAAGCGCTAAAATTTTAAAGAGGAGGAAAGTATGAAAAGATGGTTTTTAGTCCCCTTATTCCTGTTGCTTGCAGCGGTGATGGTAGTAACCAGCTGCGGTGGCGATGAAACAACACCAGCCACCACTACGCCAACCACTACACAACCAACGACTACTGAACCAACGACTACTGAACCAACGACTACAGAACCAACTCCTACGGTAACTACCCCAGAACCGATAGTGCCCACGGGAACCCTGACTGCTGTTACTGCGGACTTTGGTTTTGCATCAACCGACCCGATTTTCTTCGAATCACTCTGGGGCTGGTCATGGTCCGACTCTCTGCTAAGGTGGGATGAAAACAACAACTTCATCCCCGGTGTTGCCTATGATTGGAATTTTGACGAGGCAACATGCACCTGGACTTTCTACATTACCGAGGGCATTAAGTTCCATAACGGTGAGGACCTGACAGCTGAAGACGTAAAATTCTCCGTCGACCGCTTTGGCGCCGACCCGCCATGGATATCCCTCAACCCGTGGTCACAGTACATCAGCTACGCCTACAACAAAGCCGACTCTATCGTTGTTGATGACTACACCTACCAGTTCGTAGCCGAATATCCGGAAGCCTGTCAGCAGGTCGTCTTTGCGTGGACACGCATTCTGCCGAAGGATTACTTCGACGAGGTAGGGCAGGACGGATTCCGCGCGTTCCCAATAGGCTCTGGCCCGTGGAAGTTTAAGGAGCTTATCCCCAATACAAGCATTACACTGGAAGCTAATGCCGATTACTGGCGCCCGGATGAAATACCCTACTACCAGTATTACGTTGAACTGATGGTACCTGAACAGGCGACGCGTATCAACATGCTGCGCACCGGCGAGTGTGATATCGCCCTCGGCGTTGATTACGACCGCATACCGGAACTGCGATCACAGGGGTACGCCACAGTTAATGCCGGCGTTGCCGGCACCAGCAGCATTTCCTTCCAGGGAACATGGTTCCCCAGTGCTGGAGCTACGGGTAACATCAACGTCCGCAAAGCAATGTCATATGCCCTTGACCGACAGGAAATAGCGGATACCTGGTATGATGGTTTCGCCAAGCCCGGCGGCCAGTGGTACATGGTCGAAGGTTGTTTTGGATGGACCGATGAGTTAACTCCCGACCCGTATGACCCCGGCTTAGCCACGCAATTACTCGAGGCAGCCGGTTATCCCGATGCCTTCGACGACCCGGTAATCCATATCTACACCACAGCGGCAGGGCAAGACTATCACCTGTTGCTGATTAGCTACTGGGAAGCTATTGGTCTACAGGTCCAGTTAGAGATTGTCGACTCCACCATATCAACCGCCTATATCTTCCACAACTTTGCAGGAAGGATTGAGGAAACCGACCCGAACGTAGGCTGGATATTCTCCTGGACGTACAATTCCTACTTTAACAGCACGTACCATTGCGCTAACCTGTATACCTCACGAGGTATTCATGGTTCCGGCAACGACCCTGTAGCAGACGCGATGTATAACGACGTTACTCATACGGCAGACATCGAGGAAGCCGACAGGTTATTCGCGGAATTCCAGTTGTACGTTAAGACTCTATACATCAATATCGGTATCGTTGAATTTGACATCCTGACAGTTTACAACCCGGCGACAGTCGGCGATTGGACCGGCAGGAACTGGGTAAGCTACCAAGATGCCTTAAACGGCATTAAGCACCCCGGCCAATAATACGCATTACCGATAAATAATCAGTCTAGTAATGTAAGGGTATACGGGGCGGGGCTCCACACCTCGCCCCGCATACCTGCTAAAGGTATTCTCTAAGTTTTAATCATCAGTAGCTTGCGCTTACATCAGGTACAACAAAACCAGCACGCAGGCAGTTTGTATTAACAGACAGGGGTATTATACAATAATAGAAATACTTGATATTCCTCATATATCCCAAAATATTCTAAAACAACCCGATATGATGGGATATACGAGGCCTATCAAGAGTCATTATGATGTTTAAGGAAAACCATAAATGACCCGGTTTATAATAGTCAGGATACTGCAGGCAATTGTTGCCCTCATTGGTATTACCATATTAGTATTTTTCCTCGTACGCGTCTCCGGAGACCCCATGGCTTTAATTGCGTCCCCTAATTTATCAGAGGAGCAATATCAGAAAATTAAAGAAAGCTTGGGATTGGACAAGTCATGGGGAGAGCAATTCTGGATTTACATTAAAGAGATGACCCGGGGCAACCTAGGTGAATCGCTGATTAGAGAGAAACCAGTAACCACCATGATAGGCGAGTCATTACCGAACACTCTGAAAATGACCGTTCCTTCCTTCGTCTTGAGTATGTTATTGGCTTTTTTCCTGGGGATTATGGCGGCAACATACAGGGATTCTTTCTGGGATAACGGAGTTAAGTTTCTTGCAGTCCTGGGGCAAGCCCTGCCGGGATTCTGGGTGGCCATCATGGCCGTGCTAATATTTTCCGTTTACCTGGAGTGGCTACCAGTAGCGGGTATGTCTACGCCCGCACATTACGTATTGCCGGTCCTTACAATGGTCTTCTTCATGCTGCCGGGCATGATGCGTCTGGTTCGTTCCTCGATGCTGGATGTACTCGATAGCGAATATATCAAGCTGGCAAGAATAAAGGGACTGCCGGAACGGGTAGTTATCTGGAAGCACGCCCTAAGGAACGCCCTGATAACGCCGCTTACCATCATCGGCATGCTGCTACCCACTTTGGTTGTTGGCGCGGTTATCAGCGAGCAGATTTTTAACTGGCCCGGCATGGGCTCGATGATACTCCGGGCGACATTTGAACGCGACTTCCCGGTGGTGCAGGCAATTACTGTTCTGGTAGCTATTATGGTTTTAGGGGTAAATCTACTAGTAGATATACTCTACGCTTATATTGACCCGCAGATTAGATACCAGAGGTCATAAGGTATACAAACCATGGTTATTGAAAAAGGAAAGAAAAAGAAGATATACACCGGCCTCAAGCGAAGCACGAGGATTATAAGGAATCTTACGCTGATTATCCCGGCAGCGATATTGATTTTGATGATCATAGTAGCGCTATTTGCTGACCTGGGGTGGATTGGTTTACCGGATATCGGGCTAGCGCCGCAAGACCCTAATGCCACTCACCCCAGGGACAAACTACTGCCGCCATCTTTCATGGAAGGGGGGAAGAGCGACTATTTTCTGGGCACGGATAGACTGGGGCGCGATTTGTTCAGCCGTGTCATATACGGGGCCAGAGTATCACTTAGTGTCTCACTTATTGTTATATTCATTACCGCCTTAATCGGCACGATATTAGGAATTTTGTCTGGCTATAAAGGGGGTCGGGCAGACGCCTTTATAATGAGGGTAACAGATGTAGCTTTGTCGTTCCCCGGTCTGCTACTGGCGATGTTGTTGTGGGTCGCTATAGGGCCGGGCTACTGGACAGTCGTTCTGGCTTTGTCAGTGCTCGGCTGGGCAGGCTATGCGCGTATGATTCGCGGCGAGTCCTTAAGAATACGTGAATCCGATTTTGTTGCGCAGGCGCAGGTGGTTGGGGCTACTACCTGGCGCGTAATGTTCAAGCATATATTCCCCAATATCGTTAATTCACTGATAGTAATAATGACATTGCAAATCGGCATGATGATACTGGCAGAAGCTGCTTTGAGCTTCCTCGGCCTGGGTATAACAGCGCCGACAGCTTCCTGGGGCTCCATAGTCGCCGACGGCAGGACCGAGCTTGACCGGGCCTGGTGGATTTCCGCTTTCCCAGGGATATGTATCGGACTGGTAGTGATGGCCGGCAATTTCCTTGGCGACTGGATTCGTGATAAACTAGATCCGAGGTTGAGGCAATTATGAGTAATATAGTTCTACAAGTTGAAGACCTGCACACCTCTTTCTTTACAAGAGCGGGAGAGGTCAAGGCTGTTGATGGGGTTAGTTTCTTCGTACGAGAGGGAGAGACCTTCGGGATTGTGGGAGAGTCAGGCTGCGGTAAGTCTGTAACCGGGCTTTCCATCTTGCGTTTGCTACCGGAGCCGAGTGGCCAGGTTACAAAAGGAAAGATAATCTTAGAAGGCAAGAACCTCCTTGAGCTTAGCAAGAAAACCATGAGAGCCTACCGGGGCAAAATGATATCAATGATACTGCAGGACCCGATGACTTCTCTCAATCCGGTTTATACCATAGGCGACCAGATATCCGAATCGGTAAGGCTGCACCAGGACCTGCCGGAGAATATGGTGGAAGGCGAAGTAATTTCCGCACTCAGGCTATTAAGAATTCCGGACCCGGAAGTACGTACTAGAGAATACCCCTTCCAGCTTAGCGGGGGAATGAGACAAAGGGTTGTAGGAGCGATTGCAATGTCCTGCCGACCGCGCCTGCTGATTGCCGACGAGCCTACGACGGCTCTCGATGCAACTATTCAAGCCCAGTACCTTGCTTTGTTTGAGGATATACAGGTAAAGACAAATGTAGCCATTATCTTTATTACCCACGATTTCGGGGTTATTTCCAGAATATGTGATAGAGTCGGCGTGATGTACGCCGGTAAAATCCTGGAGACGGCGCCTACAAGGGATATTTTTAAGGCTCCAAAGCATCCATATACTGCTGCCCTGATTAGTTCCGTGCCGCAGCTGGATAAGAAAGACGAGAAATTATTTTCAATAGAAGGGCAACCGCCCTCGCTGTTACATTTACCTCCCGGCTGCCGTTTCCAGCCCCGCTGTACAGTGGCGATGGATATCTGTAAAGAGCAAGAACCGCCAGAAGTTAAACTAGATGAAAACCATTCTGTATCCTGTTGGAGGGTAAAGTAAATCATGGCAGATGTATTGCTGGAAGTACGCAACATTGTAAAGCACTACCCCGTTACACGGGGACTTTTACAGCGTACCGTGGGGTGGGTCAGAGCCGTCGATGGTGTTTCTTTCACCGTCGAAGATGGCAAGACCTTGAGTCTGGTCGGTGAATCGGGCGCCGGTAAAACCACTATTGCCAAACAAATATTACTGCTGGAAAAACTGACTTCCGGTAATATTATTTTCCAGGGTAAAGACATTTATAAATACTCCGCTGCCGAGCTGAAAAGAGACTACCGCCCTAAAGTGCAAACAGTGCAGCAAAATCCCTGGAGCTCGATGAACCCCAGGATGCGAGTGCGGGACGTCGTCGGTGAACCGATTTTTGTAAATGCCAAACTCGCCAAAAAAGAAGTATATGAAAACGTAGGTAAGCTGCTGAATCAGGTGGGTATCGATCCCGAGGGAATGAACCGTTATCCGCATGAATTCAGCGGCGGCCAGCGACAGCGTATAGCCGTAGCACGGGCGATGGCTTTACATCCGGAACTTTTGATACTGGATGAACCTGTTTCCGCACTTGACGTATCAATCAGGGCACAGATAATGAACCTTTTAAAAGACCTGCAAACAGAATTCAATCTTAGCTACATAGTAATTGCACACAACCTGGCAACGGTGAGATACATGAGCCATAGCGTAGCCATTATGTACCTCGGTCAGCTGGTGGAATATGGCGAGTCAGAGGCCCTTTTCAATAACCCCCTGCATCCCTATACCAAAGCCCTGATATCCGCTTCACAACTCACCTTGCCGGAAGATGCTAAAGACAGCTCCAAGCAGATTATCTTGAGCGGCGAGATGCCTTCACCTTTAAACCCGCCTGCGGGCTGCCGGTTCCATACCCGCTGCACCGAGGTGATGGATATATGCTCTAAGGAAATACCGGAGATGAAGACAATCGGCACGCAGCAGGTCAAGTGCCATCACTATACCTAAAGATAATCAGATTTCAGACGCAATCTAAAGCTTTTTCCGGTTAGTCCGTCAATCTTCTCTACAGCCTTATCCTACGTCCGCACCTGGTACAGAGTATATTATCGTCTCTAAAGCCGGGCGGGACTTTCCACCTGGCGCCGCACTCACAGTCCACCGTACGCCACTTATCAAGACGCAGCGTAAGGTCGGATACATCGTGAGTCCCGGGAGTAGTCCTACCTGCGGATTTGCCCGAGGCAAGTGCCAGTTCTCCGGGTGCAGAAAGCGACGCCTCTCTAATGCCAACCGCGCCTACAACGGTAGCGGTGTTTTTAGAGATAATGCCCGGCTTGCCGGAGTGCACCTTACGATAGGCATCATTATAATCAGCAAACGAAGCGCCGCCAGCCATAGCACGCAGGATGCGTATCCTTTCCGATATGGGGGGGTGGGTACTGGTGAGGTCGGAGACTTTCATCCCTTCTTTATTTAGAGGGTTGACAGTGTACATAGGAGCGGTGGCCTTGTTGGCGGACTTCAACTGGCGGGTGGAGGACCCGATTTTTTCCAGCGCCGAGGCCAGTCCTTCCGGATAACGGGTATAGAGGGCGGAGGAAGCATCAGCGAGATATTCCCGCTTGCGGGAGATAGCATAGTAAATAAACTGCGCGATAATCGGCGCCAGAATCATAAGAACGATGCCGACAATGAGGATGATAGCCTGGGCACCGCCGCCGCTACTGCGTGAAGAAGACCTTCTGCCGGAGCCGGTCATGGCACCAAACAGCAGAAAGCGCGAGGCGTACCAGGAGAGTATGACGATAGTGCCCAGCATAACGGCGGTGATAGCCATGAGGAGAACATCCCGGTTCTTTATATGGGCGATTTCGTGGCCGATAACACCCTGCAATTCGTCGCGGTTTAATTTTTGCAGCAGGCCGGTTGTGATGGCTACCGACGCCCTACTGGGGTCGCGGCCGGTGGCAAAGGCATTCGGGGCGGGGTCATCGATAATATAGACATCCGGCATCTTTTCCAGTCCGGAGGCTATCTTCATCTCCTCGACGACATTATAGAGTCGCGGAGCATCATCTGGTTTGATTTTCCTGGCTTTCGCCATGCCCAGCAGGATGCTATCGCCCTGGAAAAAAGCTATCAGGCTCATGATTGCCCAGACAACCAGGGCAATAACCAGCCCGCCGACGGCGCTATCGAAGAAGTAGAGCCCTAAAAAATAGCCGACCGCCAGCAACAATCCCGCAATAAGCGCGATTAATATTACCGACCTAACCTGGTTGGAGCGTATCTGTTCCCACATGATTTGATATTATGCCTGTTTAAGTAAAACTGACCTTGGGGGGTTCCTTTTCCGCGGCTACGGTTACTTCAAAGAACTCGCCGAGTGTGAAGTTGAACATGCCGGCGATGACGTTTGAAGGAAACATCTGTATCTTATTATTGAATTTCAAGACAGAGTCATTATAATACTGGCGTGAAAAGCTGATTTTATTTTCGGTCGATGTCAGTTCCTCCTGAAGGGCGAGGAAATTCTGGTTGGCTTTTAAATCGGGGTAAGCCTCGGCGACCGCCAGCAGACGGCCAAGCGCCGCGCCCAAGGCGCCTTCCAGCTTGCCTCTTTCAGCGGCACCGGCGGAGGAAGCCTGCTGAGCGAGGTTACGGGCATTGGTAACCGCTTCCAGGGTTTCACGCTCATGCTTAACGTAGCCCTTGACCGTTTCCACCAGATTTGGAATTAGGTCGTAGCGCCTTTTCAACTGGACATCTATCTGCGCCCAGGCGTTCTTAACCTGGTTGCGGAAGCCTACCAGGCTGTTGAAAGCACCGATTATCCAGAAGATAAAGATAACCACAACGGCAATGATAATCCAACCCCAATAAGGCATATTGATTACCTCCTTTTTAATTCACGAAATAACTGATTATTCCTGATATTTAAACATATCTCCGACGAAAGCCAAAACGCCTTGAGAAGGTCCCTTATCCGGCGCTTTTTGCGCCAATGCCTGTATCAGGCGCGTGACTTCGCCGCCGTCGAACCAGATGCCTTCGCCGATATGGCAGACATCGACCAAGATTTTACTATCGGGGTCGATATAAGCCTTCTTCATCTTGTGGCCGCAGGCAGGGCACTTATGCTTTTTTTCTTGCGTATCAGTCTCCGGCGCATTTATTATGCCATCAAGATAACGGCGAAAATCTTCAAAGCCAGCCGACGCCATCAGCAGCTCAAGCTCACCGGCATCAAACCAGACGCCATGGCAGACAGGGCAATAATCGAGTTCAATATCCTGATACTCTACAATCAGAGCATCCTTATGACATACCGGACACAACATTCAAATTTATCTCTACTTTAATTATACGTGGTAGAAACGTGCGTTACAATCCATGAGAGTATTGCTGCTATTATACAAATGCTGAAGCGCGAGGTCAATTTATCTTCACAACAAATCACGTTAAATTCTTTGTAATATTTGCACCACACTGGTATAATGTGACCGCCATAAAGTCTATAACTATCCAACCCAACAGATATTCCAAAAATTAGCGTTAACGCGTGGTCACTCTAGCTACGCCTAAAATAAGAACAGGAGTATCAATATGCCGGAGAAAAAATGGAATGAAATGACTTCACGGGAGAAGCGAGAACAAAGATATCGATGGTGGCTAGATGCAGAAGGCGTGAACTTCGTCAGCGCCGAGGCCAAGAAAGCCTATAAGCAAAGAGTACAGAGAATGATCGACGTATATAATGTCGAGGAGCCGGACCGGGTACCAGTCTCCCTGATGATAGGCGCGCTGCCGGCGTATCTTTACGGCACCGACTACTACAACTGCATGTACGACTACGACCTGGCGGTCAAGGCGTGGGACAAGTTCAATGCGGAATTCCAGGACGCCGATTCGCTATCAAGTCCGGCGATGATAATCCCTGGGAAAATATACGACCTGCTGGATATCAAGCTATATAAATATCCCGGGCACGGCTTGCCGAAGACCGCCACCGGCATCCAGTTCGTCGAGGATGAATATATGAAACCCGATGAGTACGACGCCCTGATACTGAACCCTTCAGATTTCTGGATGAGGACCTACATGCCGCGGGCCTTCGGGGCATTCGAATCATGGAATATGCTAACACCCTATACCAGCATTATCGAGCTGCCGGCGATGAATTTTATACCCTACTCCAATCCGGAGGTGCAGAACTCGCTGCGGACATTGATAAACGTAGGCAACGAACTCCTGAAATACATGCAGGTCATCGGGGAGTTCGGGCGGCTGACACAGGAAGCCGGCTTCCCCGGCATGAGGGGCATGCTGGCGAAAGCGCCCTTCGACGTCATCGGGGATACCTTGAGGGGGACACAGGGCGTCATTACCGATATGTTCCGCCAGCCGGACAAGCTGCTTGAAGCCATCAATGTTATGACAAAGCTGGTGATAGAATCAACCGTCAATATGATGAATGTATCAAAAGGCCTGGTGGTAACGTTTCCGCTTCACAAAGGCGCCGACGGCTGGATGTCTGATAAGCAGTTCGAGACGTTCTACTGGCCTTCCCTGAAAAAAGTACTCAAAGCCCTGATTGATGAAGGCATCCTGCCAATGCTTTTCGCCGAGGGCAGCTATAATACGCGTATGGAAAGCGTGAACGAATTCGAAAAAGGCGAGGTCGCCTGGCTTTTCGATAAATCGGACATGGCTAGAGCCAAGAAGATACTGGGAGGAAAATGCTGCATCGCCGGCAATGTGCCGACCTCTCTGATGCTGACCGGAACACCCAAGACGGTCAAGGAATACTGCCGTAAGCTTATCGAGACCTGCGGCAAGGGCGGCGGCTACATACTGGCGGGTGGGGCGCAGGTGGACAACGGCAAGCCGGAGAACGTGCGGGCGATGCTGGATGCCGCCAAGGAATACGGCGTTTATAAGAAATAACATGCAAAGAAGGCAATATGGAAGACTACACGACGGTCCAAACAATCATCGAGGTGATGAATGCCTACGGGGTGGAGTTCGTGTTTTTTAACCCGGGTATTGATAACGTACCTTTCCTGGAGACAATATCCGCTTACCGCACCCAAGGCAGGAAGTCGCCAAGAAGCATCCTCTGCCTCGATGAGTTCGTCACTATGGCGGCGGCACAGGGCAACTGGATGGCATCGGGCAAGCCGCAGGTAGTCTCGGTACACTCAGAACTGGGCGTGCTCCAGCTGGGCGGCTCCCTGCATAACGCGCAATGGGGCAGAGTGCCGCTGGTGTTCTTCACGGAAGTGCAGGAACCGCTGGAACGCCGCAACTGGAAGGGCGAGCCTTTCGACCAGGGCATGATGGTGCGGAGCTTCGTCAAATGGGACCACCAGATAAAAGACGGGGAGGATATCGGGGAGGTATTCAGTCGGGCTTTCCACATCGCCACGAGCGAGCCGTGCGGTCCGGTCTATATTACGCTGCCACGGGGAGTCCTCTGGGAAAAGGGCAAGACGGCCGGCCCAAAAACATTTAAAGCTATAAAGGAAATTCCACTAAAAGCGGATGAGAATGCACTTTCCAGAACCGCCGAAATATTGATAAACGCAGAAAATCCGCTAATAGTGACCGGTTATTCCGGCAGAAACCCCGATGCCGTGGCGTCATTAGTAGAGCTGGCGGAAACGCTGGCGGCCCGGGTGATGACCGCGGATACACGGGTAAATTTCCCCAACACACACCCGATGGCTGCCTATCTGTCATCGACGGTTGGCTTCGGCAATCCACTGCTAACTAAAGCCGATGCCATACTGTCAATCGATTACGACATGCATTATGCGGCTCCATCGGTCTCGCCCGACCCCAACGCTAAAATCATACATATAGATATCGATACCGTGAAAAAAGGCGTGCCGCTCTGGGATAAAAAACCGGATATACTAATTAAAGCCGACTCCTCCCATGCAATACCCGCCCTGACAGAGATAATAAAGAAAAAGTTGAATATCGAAAGACGCGGACAGCTTAAGAAACGTTACGAGATACTAGCCGCGGAACACAATAAACTGGATGGAGAGTGGAAAGCACTTGCAGAAAGCCATACCGGGAAGAAACCGATTACCCCCCACTGGCTTAGCTACTGCATCAATGAAGCGATAGACGACGATACGATTATCGTGAACCAGACGATTTCGCCGGCGACGACGGTTGCGCACCTGATACGCCGTGACAAACCCGGCACACTGCTATCCTGTCCGGGGGGCTGCATCGGCTGGGCGCCCGGGGCGGCGCTGGGGGCCAAGCTGGCGGCACCGGACAAAACGGTTATCAGCCTGATGGGCGACGGCGCCTTTATCTACGGCTGCCCGGAGGCGACACTATGGTCAGCCAACTTCTACAAAGCGCCTTTCCTGGAGATAATCTACGATAACCAGGGCTACGGGGCAATCAAGGGGCTTTTCAAAGAAAACTACGACGTGGACAACATGGGGGCGGATATCGCCAGCCCGCCGGATTACACGATGATTGCCCGAGCCAACAACGCCTACGGTCGTATGGTAGAAGACCCCGCCGAAGTCCCTAGGGCTTTAAAAGAGTGCCTGGATATCGTACGCGGAGGGCAGACCGCAGTGCTGGACGTAAGGCTAGCGTCGGTCTAGTTCATAGCTTACATCGGCAGCGTATTTTTAAATTCGTACCCGTCCCAGACCCGACGTTCCGCTTCATAAGGCGCTGTCTCTACTCGGGCATTTTTATCCAGAATCATCGTCATGCGGTCTTTACCATACACGGGCCATTCACCGATAGCCTTACATGAGGGGTTGCCGTTGTGGGCGAATGCAATGCAGGAGTCCTGTATTTTCACGGCAAGACTTTCCGCTTCCGGCCCACTGCCGGTAAAGTCGGGGTCCAGATAACCGAAAAGGAAGGGATTATCCAGCCCATGCATCGCACCCAGGATGCCTCCCATCGCCGGCGATTTATAGGTGAAATAGTAATTATAAGACGGCGTTCCGTTATCCCGCTGGGCTTCGACGAGACGAAGGGTTGGTATACGGAACATCATGTCGGTGCTAATCGTCCCCATGACATCCAGCGGTGTACCGGAACTGCCACGTTTTTTCAAGGCTTCACGATAAACCTTCACCGCCTCTGGAATAAGGTCTGCCGGCAATAACCGCTCCAACCTCTTGAGCAAGCCAGCTTCATCCAGATTACGCATGGCGGGGTCCATGCCAGTACTTATTTTCAGCTCGTCAAGGGTATTACCCGCCATAACGATAACATTTTTCGCGGAACCTTTTTTAATGGACTCAATGGGGAAATCAGGAATAACATCACCATCGACGACCGGCATAAATGGCGTTAAAGCCCCTTTGGTCTCACGAAGCATCATCTCCATTTTTTGCTGCCCATCGAGCAGCTGCTCTGTCGTAAGGGCGCGCAAAGCAGCGGTATCCTTACCATCTAGATTAAATAGTTTAAGGAACTGGCCTGTAATTTCCACGGCATTATCAAGTACAGCAACGGTATTGGTAGAACCACTGCGGTTGATAGTTTTATGAAATTTACCGCGCGCCGCGGGCACGCCCAGGAGACAGCCTATGCTCATAGCACCGGCAGAAAATCCAGCTGCGATAACATTGTCCGGGTCGCCGCCGAAGGCAGCGATATTATCATGCACCCAGTCCAGGGCAGCTATCTGGTCGAGAAGCCCCTCATTACCAGTAGCCGGTATTTTCCCGCCGGTAATTTCCTTGAGGTTCATGAACCCGAAGGCGCCCATGCGGTAATTTATACTGACGATGACGACATCGCCACGTTTTGCCAGCCTACCCTCTTCCAGGAACGGCTCGGTGCCGGCCCCAATAATAAAAGCCCCGCCGTGTATCCAGAAAACAACCGGCCGGTGGGCGTCATCAAGCCCCGGAGTCCATACATTAAGATACAAACAACCCTCGTCCTGAAGCTCTTTGGAAAAGTCGGGCATGCCCGGAACGTTAGCAGCCAGGGGCATGACATTCTGTGGAGAAATAGCCCCGTACTTTTTAGCCGGCCTAATGCCACTCCAGGATTCGTGGGTCTGCGGCGGCAACCAGCGTAAATTGCCGACAGGCTGTGCGGCATAAGGAATCCCCTTGAAAACATAGAGGCCGTTTTCTATAAAGCCCTCCAATTTCCCGTTTTTCGTGGTGACGACGGCCGGCTTATTACTACTCATTATTCCTCCTGAACTATTAAATAATCGCCATATTATACCATTGAGGTATTACTTAATGAAAATGAAATGTCCGAATTACGTTTTGAGCATTATTTAATGATGTTAATAATGTTAATGCACAGATAATATATAATAATTCTACGTTTTGATGATTATCTATTGACATACTTTATGCATTATGATAATATATATAAGGAGGTTCACGAAAATGAGATGGGGAATGGTAGTCGATTTATCAAAATGCGTACGGTGCTACGCCTGCCTGGCAGCCTGCAGAATCGAGCATTTTCTGCCGATGGGCATCAACTGGCCCCGGCTGGTGGCACTGGAAACGGGAGGCGACAGTCCTACCGTATCGACGTATTCCGTGCGCTGCAACCAGTGCAAGGACGCGCCGTGTGTCGAGGTGTGCCCGACAGGCGCCACAACGCGCCGCGAAGACGGCGTCGTAACAGTCGACCAGGATAAGTGCGTCGGCTGCCGCTATTGCGTTGTTGCCTGCCCCTACCAGAACCGCACCTTCCTTTCCAAAGACAAAGACCAGGGTTTTTTCCCGGGCAGAGTCGTGACCGACTTTGAAAAAGCGGGCAAGAAGCTCTATAAACACCAGATAGGGACGACCGAGAAGTGCAATTTCTGCGCCGAGAGAATCGACGCCGGATTAGCCAAGGGACTAAAGCCAGGCATCGACCGTGAGGCTACGCCGGCCTGCGTGAATACCTGCCCGGCTAGAGCGCTAACCTTCGGCGACCTCGACGACCCCAACAGCGAGGTGTCCCGCCTGATCCGTGAAAAGAAGGGCTTCCAGCTGCATCCGGAATACAACACCGACCCCTCCGTTTACTTTATCGACGGGAAAATCGGGCAGTCGGACGAGCCAAAGGTCGATGATAAAGCAGACAAAGAACCCGAAGCAATAGGAGTTGGCGAGTAAAGTGGAAGCACATCAATGGATGATTCACTATACCCGCCAGACGGAATGGATCGACCGCCGGGGGATATTCCTCTGGATTGCGTTTTATGCAGGGGGCCTGGGCGGGGGCCTATATTTAGTTTCGCTTTATTTTAACAGCCTGTGGGGCATGCTGATAAGCTGGCTGATAATCGCTGTCATCAAGGGAGGCACACACCTCGTTTACCTGGGCAAGCCGCTGCGGTTCTGGAGGATTATCACCAGGCCGCAAACTTCATGGCTGGCAAGGGGCTTTATCTTCGTGATGCTGTTTGTTTTCTTCGGAGCGATACAGATGGCACTCACTTACTGGCTGCCCGGCAGCACTGCCGAAATCGTTTTTAAGGTAATGGCCGGTATCATGGCTTTTAGTGTTGCGCTTTACACCGGCATAATCCTGAAAAACATAAAGGGGGTGCCGTTCTGGAACTCGACCCTGCTGCCGGTACTGTTTATTTTTTGCGGCCTGCTGGGCGGCTTCGGGCTGGCCGTGGTTATCGCCCTCAACGGCGGCGATATCAACCTAGCCGCCGCGGAAACGGGGAGTCGATGGCTGCTGTTAGCCAACGTACTGTTAATAGGCATCTACCTCTGGCAAGCATCGGCTAAGGAAAACACCAGTAAGCAGTCGGTCCTGGAGCAGCTTCGCGGCCACAGCGCGCCGATATTCTGGATAGGCATCGTTTTACTCGGTATCGTCATACCGCTGGGAATCGCCCTGGCCGGACTGATAATGAATCACATGTCCTCGATTGTCCTGGTTACCGGCGTTGCCTGCGAGATTATCGGCGGGCTGGCATTGAGATACGTCGTCCTGAAAGCCGGCGCCTATAAACCGCTGGTCGCCAAGCCCCAATAGCGGCCAGCTTTAGAGCCGACACGTGTTATCCACATCTTTCAAGAGTTAAAGTATAATATTTTTAGGAAAGACAGAGAATCATGGGAGAGAGAAAAGTAATCAAAACAACCTGCAAGGGCTGCCACGGCGGCTGTGGCGTGCTGGCGACCGTCGAGGACGGCGTCATCGTCCATATTGAAGGCAACCCTGAAGCGCCGACCCTGGGCACGATGTGTTCTAAGGGACTATCCAGCATCCAGCATGTCAACCACCCGGACAGGCTGCTTTACCCGCTCAAGAGGACGGGAGAGAGGGGCGAGGGGAAATGGCAGCGCATCAGCTGGGACGAGGCCCTGGACACCATCGAACAGAAAATGAAGGATTCCATCGCCAAACACGGGCCGAGCTCAATCGCCGTATCGCAAGGCACAGGCAGAGGGTATAACGAATACACGCACAGATTTGCCCGTTCCATCGGCACGGCCAATATTATCACACCCGGGTACATCTGCCACAGTCCAAGGTTAGGCCTTTACGGGCTGGTCACCGGCTACGGGAGGTTATACTGCGACTACCACGGGTGGGGTGGTGAGTACCCCAAGACGCAGATATCCTGGGCCAAGCAGCTGGAAATCAGCAGCGCCGACGGCGAAATGGCGGTATGGTTTTTAAACAGCCTGAAACACGTTAAGAACCTCATCGTCGTGGACCCGCGGGAAACGGCGCTTTCCTCAAGAGCAACACTCTGGCTGCAAATCAGGCCGGGCACGGACGCCGCCCTGGCGCTGGCGATGATTAACGTCATCATCAGCGAGGGGCTGATAGATAAAGAGTTCATCGAGAAGTGGACTTACGGCTTCGATAAACTCGCCGAAAGAGTCAAGGAATACACGCCGGAAAAGGCCGCGGAAATCACGTGGCTGAAAGCCGAAGATATTAAAAAAGCCGCCAGGCTATTCGCTATCGATACACCCGGCTGCATACAGATAGGCAGCTCGCTGGAGCGGCAGGCCAACTGCGGCCAGACATTAAGGGCAATTATCTGCCTGCTGGGCGTGACCGGCAACATCGAAAGACCGGGCAGCATGATTTCCTGGGTGCCGCCGGACACCGGCCAGCGCGAGGACTTTTTCACGGAAATTCCGATAACCGACGAGATGCGCAAGGGCATTGTGGGGAGCGACCAGTACAAAATGGGCGCCGCCCGCACCGCGCACTCGGATACAGTCATCAAACAGCTATTGAACGGCAATTCGGTTATCAAGGTATGGTTCAGCGTGGGAGGCCAGCAAATCCTGCACTTGGCCAATACCAAAGAGGTAATGGAGGCGCTGAAGAACCTGGAATTCCTGGTACACGTCGACCAGTTCATGGGCCCGATGGCGGAAATCGCCGATATCGTCCTGCCGGCAGCCCACTGGCTGGAAATCGACGACATTTTCGATATGCACCCGCGCTTCATGATAGAAGCCCATAACCGGGTGGTGGACCCACCGGGAGAAGCCTGGCAGGACAGCAAGATATTCAATGAGGTAGGCAAAAGATTAGCGCCTAAATACTGGTTCGAAAACGTGGAAAAAATGCTGGACTACCAGCTTAAAAAAGGCAATATGACATGGAAAGACTTCAGTAAAAAAGTAGTCCACGCCCGGATGGGTAAAGACCAGATATATTACAAATACAAGACCGATTACTGGCGGAAAGGCGGGGGGTTCCCCACACCTACCGGTAAGATGGAGCTTTATTCGACGGTTCTGGAGAACCTCGGCTACGACCCGCTGCCCCACTTCCAGGAGCCCGGCGAGAGTCCCGTTTCAACACCGGAACTGGCCAAAGAATACCCGCTTATTTTAACGACCGGCTACCGCCAGCCTTTCTACTTCCTGTCACAGTACCGGAACATACCGTGGCTGCGGAGCTTCCAGAAAGACCCGGTGATGCAGATACATCCTGATACTGCCAAGGAATGCGGTATCGAGGACGGCGACTGGGCCTGGATTGAAAGTCCTCGCGGCAAAATCAAGCAGAAAGCGCGTCTTTTCCCGGGCATTCTGCCGGGGGTGGTTATGGCAACGGCCAACTGCTTCTATCCTGAATCGCCAGGACCGCTGCACGGACTGTTAAAGTCCAATCCCAACGTGCTGACGAGCAACAATCACTGCGACCCGATGTACGGCTCGCCGGACCTGACATGCTTGTTATGTAAAGTTTATAAGGCCGAAGACGATAAAGAGGAATAATCAATCTTGGTTCATGACTGATATAAAAAAGGGGCGAGCTAAGGCTCGCCCCTACCCTTTTGTCTTATTATATTTTAGAAAACAATGATGTTGCGCAAAGCCTCGCCTTTTTCCACCGACTCGATGGCCTCGTTAATTTTATCCAGGGGGTAACGAGCGGTGATAAGCTCGTCAAGCTTGAGAATGCCGGCCTTATAAAGGTCAACGAGCTTAGGTATCTCCGTATGCAGCTGGGTAGAGCCCATGTAGCTGCCGGTAAGCGTTCTTTCGTCTTTGATGAACATTAAAGGCGACATGTCAAGAGAGTCAGTAATTTTAGGCAGGCCAACGATGACCGTCATACCCTGAACCCCGGACATTTCAAGTCCCTGCGATATGGCGGCGGTGCTGCCGACGGTTATAAAAACGTAGTCAGCGCCGCCTCCGGTTATATTCTGAACCTCCTTAATCGCATCAGTCCTGGAGGCATTAACCAGGTGCGTGGCTCCGAAGGTTTTAGCTGCCTTCAGTTTTTTGTCGGCAATATCCACGGCAATAATAGGATTCGCTCCGGATATAGCGGCGCCCTGCACTGCGTTGAGACCGACACCTCCAGTACCGATGATGACACAGCTGCTCATTAGGGGTACCTTAGCGCGGTTAATGACCGCCCCGAAGCCGGTGACAACTCCGCACGCCAGCATGCATGCCCGGTCCATGGGTATATCGGCGGGTATTTTCACCAGCTGTGACTGGTCGACGACGGTATATTCAGCGAAGCTGCCGGTCTTAAACAGCATGGCGAGGTCCTGCCCTTTTTTATTATGCATACGGGTCTCGTTATCCATCGGCCAAACAGCCGTGCACTGGTGGCTGCGGCCCGTCCGGCAGTATTTACACTTGCCGCAGGAAACCAGCAGCGAGACTACAACAGGGTCTCCCTTTTTAAATCCAGTCACTCCCTTGCCTATCTCATCAATATAGCCAGCCGACTCATGTCCGCCGACGATGGGCAACTCCTGGGGGAGGTCTCCCCTGAATATATGGATATCGCTGTGGCAGACGGCGGTGGCTGCTATTTTTACTTTTACCTCACCCGCTTTAGGGGGGTCCAGGTTTATTTCTTCAACCACCAGCGGCTTGCCTACTTCATAACAGACTGCGGCTTTCAAGTTTTCCTCCTTATAAGCTTTTGTTTCAGTATCACCAGTCTATTTCCCCCCAAAAATAAAGTCAAATGTGTCCCGGCTTATTTGACAATCAAAGTTATTAAAAACTATCATGAGATTAAGAGCAGGTAAAACCATCCATCGACAAGGAAAGGAGCAACCATGGCTAAAGCCAGAATTCTAAATATCGTGGCGACGGAATGCGCCGCGAAAAACGATGTGAAATTCAACGAGTGGTATAACGAAGTGCATATACCGCTGTTGATGAAATACAAGGGCATCAAGAAAGTAACCCGCTATAAAATACTGGACGAAAAAACGAAGAAACCGAGATATATAGCGGTATATGAATTCGATACGAAGGAAGATTTAGACGGACTTCCCGCCAGCCCCGAATTCAAAGCTGCCATCGAGGAGATGCAGGGAACCTGGAAAGGCGAGATGTTCGATATCAAATGGGCGGTCAGCTGCGAACCGCTGAAGACCTGGGAAGCTTAAGTCCTTTATAGATGCTGTCAGGAGAAACCTCAGTGAGCAGGATATTAGCCGGCCTTTGGGACTCCACCGCGACTTTCAAGAGAGGCACCGTTGAGAAAGGAGCTTTTATTCTCCTCGGATTAACGGACCTAATCCTTACGCTGTTGGCGATGAAGCTAGGGCTGTTTGAAATAAATCCTTTGGTCAGATACCTGATTCAAATACCGGCTTTATTCGTGGTGGTTAAAGTGTTTATACCAATAATAATTGCCTGGATTTTACCAGGCAAATTATTACTTCCTTCAATT
>JAFGOC010000081.1 GCA_016926705.1 Dehalococcoidales bacterium
AAGATTTACCTCGCCGCCCACCCGATGGCGCGGGGAGAAAGCGGCGAAGGTGAATAAAAGACTTAACAAGCTGCGCTCCAGACTGGCGGAAAAAGCAATCGACGCTATTTTAATCACGCAGCCGCAGAACCGGCGTTATCTTTCCGGCTTTCACGGCACCGCAGGCTATCTAATTATTACGAACAAACAGGCGGTCCTGGCCACGGACTTCCGCTATACCGAGCAGGCTAAAGAGCAGGCTCCGGACTTTGAAATCAAGCAAATTTCAGCCAGTCTTGAAAAGTGGTTCCCCGCTTTGGTGGGGGAAATGGGAATCAATCGTCTGGGGTTCGAGGGGGGAAATATATCTTTTAATTTTCACCGGCAAATAGCTAATGCCCTGAAAAAGCAAAAGTGCAATGTGAAAATGGTTCTTACTGGAGGGCTGGTAGAAGAGATAAGAGCAACTAAAGAGCCGGATGAAATCGAGTTTATCAAACGAGCATCGGCGATTACCGACGCGGCTTTTGAAGAAGTTGAAATGAAAATCAAAGCCGGCATGACGGAAAAGCAGGTTGCCTGGGAACTTGAAAAAGACATGCGCGAAAGAGGCAGCCAGTCGCTGCCGTTCGACATTATCGTGGCTTCAGGACCTGATGCGGCGCTGCCCCACGCCATCCCAACCGATAGGCTCATTAAAACCGGCGAACCGGTAGTCATAGACATGGGGGCGAGATACCAAGGCTACGCCAGCGATTTAAGTCGAACAATCTGTGTCGGTAAGGCTGACACTAAGTACAAAGAGGTATATAACATTGTCCTTAAAGCCCAGACAGTCGCCATGGAAGCAATAACTAAAGGAATGACGGGCAATCAGGCGGACAAAATCGCGCGGGATATAATCAAAACAGCGGGCTACGGGGAGGCTTTCGGACACTCGCTGGGTCACGGCGTCGGACTGGCGGAGCATGAGCTGCCCAGGCTCGGCCCGCGCTCGAAAGACAGGCTGGCCGACGGCATGGTTTTCACGGTAGAACCCGGTATTTACTTAACGGGTTGGGGCGGCGTTAGAATCGAGGACACGGTGGTGATGGAGGGGGGCAGGGTCAAAATGATTACTAAAGCGAGGAAAATGACTTGTTAAAAGCGGATTTACATATCCACACTAAATATTCGATGGACTCCCAGTCGCCGCTGGATAAAATTATCGAGAGATGTCAGGAATTGGGTATTAACTGCATCGCCATCGCCGACCACGGTACGGCGGAGGGCGGTCTGGAGATGCAGAAAATAGCTCCGTTCAAGGTCATCGTCGCCGAGGAAATCCTGACCACCGAGGGCGAAATTATGGGCATGTTCCTGAAAGAGACGGTTCCCAGCGGCGTTACGCCCCGCGAGGCGATAAAACGCATCCGGGAGCAGGACGCCTTGGTCAACGTCCCCCACCCTTTCGAGAAGATACGCGGCTCGGCGTTGCAGGATAAGACTATCGATGAGATAGCCGGGGACATCGACCTTATGGAAGTTTTCAATTCCCGCAGCCCTTTCCCGGCTAACACCAATAAAGCCCGCGCCTTTGCCGCCAGGCACGGCATACCCGGCAGCGCCGGCAGTGACGCCCACTCGGTTCACGAAATCGGCAACGCTTTCATCGAGATGCCAGACTTCGATACAAAGGAGGAATTTCTCAAGTCGCTGGCGGAAGGCAAAATCAGCGGCAAGAGGTCGGGCATCTTCGTGCATTTTTACAGCACCTGGGCTTCGGTCAAAGCTAAACTGCGCGGGAGAGACAGGCATGAGTAAACGTTATAAAATCGGCTGGTTTTCCACGGGCAGGGGCGAAGGCTCCAAAGGGCTATTAACGGCGGCGCACCGGGCCATCAAGTCCGGCGAGTTAAACGCTGAAATCGAGTTCGTTTATTGCAGTAGAGAGCGCGGCGAAACGGAAGCCACCGACCGCTACCTCGATATGGTAAAGGAATACGGCATCCCGCTGGTCAGTTTTTCTTACCAGAAATACAGAAAGATGAGAAATATGCCCAGCCCCGACCTTTCCCAGCCCCTGCCGCAGTGGCGTATCGACTACGATAAAGAAGTCCTGAAATTACTGAAAAATTTCAAGCCCGACCTCGTTTTGCTGGCGGGTTTTATGCTCGTGGGTACTCCCGTAATGTGTGACACGTATAAAATAATCAACCTTCATCCGGCGGCGCCGGGCGGACCGGCGGGGACATGGCAGCAGGTAATCTGGAAGCTCATCGAGGATAAGGCGGATACGCAGGGGATAAAAATGCACGTGGCGATTCCGGAGCTTGATATGGGCCCCACGGCTACCTATTGCACCTTCCCGATTCGCGGTGGAGTTTTCGATAAGCTCTGGGAAGGAATAAATGGCAGGACCGTGGCGCAAATTAAGGGCGGCGAAGGTGTGGAGAACAGGTTATTCAAGGCTATCCGCGCCCACGGCGCCGCGCGTGAAGTGCCCCTGATAATAAAGACGCTCAAGGTGTTCAGCGAGGGCAAAATTAAAATAACTAAAGACCGGCGGGTGGTTGACGCCGCCGGACGCGTGATAAAAGGCTACGACCTGTCCAAAGAAATTGACAGCGCGGTAAAGGGAAAGCTCTAGCAGCTGTCATCTTGTCAATGCTGGATTTCTGTGCTATCATCTAGGAATTCGCTGATTGTGGACTATTGTCCAATTGGCAAGGAGGTAAGGCACAGATGATGGCTGAAGGTAAAGAGAGGTCTTTCTTTCGACGGTCTTTAGAACGGGTAGCCGAGACCGGCCTGAATAAGTCCCTGCTGCGCAAGATTGTGGGTATCCTGGGCGTAGCCCTGCCGGTCGTACTCATCGTGTGGGGGGTCTTTTTAGTCTCCGCTACTCTCCAGAATTCTCTTAGCGACTACTATAGCTTGAGGACGCGGGACGCCTTTGTCGGTATTCTTTTCGTTATCGGCTGGATTCTGTTTTCTTACAAGGGCTACGAGAAGATAGACGGAATCGCCGGAAAACTGGCCTGGTTGTTCGCCATGGGCGTCGCGCTTTTCCCCAATTCCGCCACCGACTGGCAGAGAATCGTGCATTTTGTGTGTGCCGTTGCCCTGTTTGGGGTGCTGGCTTTCTTTTCACTTGCCCTTTTCACCAAGTCGGATAAGTCACGGACGGGACTCAAGCATACCATCGCCGACTTTCGTTTGACCGGCGCTAAAAAAGTCGCCTCCATGTCTGGCGCCAAGAGGATACGTAACAGGGTCTATGTAATCTGCGGCTGGTTGATAGTGGCGTGCATAATATTAATCGGGCTTTATTACGCTTTCGGGCAGAATACCGTTTTATCTGACATCAGGCCCGTGCTCTGGCTGGAAGCAATAATGATATGGTCCTTCGGTTTCGCCTGGTTCGTCAAAGGCGATACTTTCTGGAAGGACAAAAAAACGTCGGCAAAATAATCAAGGGAAACCTGCCGTGACCGGGGTCATCGCCCTTAAGTACTCTCTTATCTAGGGGGAGTGGTGCCGCATTATTTCTTTTCTTTCTTGGGCTGTTCCGCCTTCTCGTCGGTAGGTTTATTCAGCACTTCGTCGATGATGCCGTATTCCACCGCCTGCCCGGGGTTCAGGTAGAAATCGCGGTCGGTGTCATGAGTGATTTTTTCCATGGACTGTCCGGTGTGCTTGATGAGGATGTCCTTGAGGATGTCCTGCTGGCGCATGATTTCCTTGGCGGCGATGACGATGTCCGCGGCCTGTCCCTGGGCGCCACCGATGGCCTGGTGCATGTGGATAGTGGCGTGGGGCAGAGCGTAGCGCTTGCCCTTGGCGCCGGCGCAGAGCAGCACCGTGGCCATGCTGGCGGCCATGCCCACGCATATCGTAGAGACCTGCGGGCGGATTAGCTGCATTGTATCGTAGATAGCGAGTCCCGCGCTGATGACGCCGCCCGGACTCTGTATGTACATGTTGATATCTCGCTCCGGGTCTTCCCTCTCCAGGTAGAGAAGCTGGGCAATCAAAGTGTTGGCAACGGGGTCAGATATGGGGGTAAACAGCATGATGATGCGTTCCTTCAATAGCATGGAGTAAAGGTCCCACATTCTCTCGCCGCGTGGGCCGCTTTCAACGACGCCGGGTATTACGTTCAAAGGTAGGTTATTCATTTTTCCTCCTCCTTTTTCTCCTTCGTGGATTTCTTAACGGTTTTTTCGGTATTTTTAGCGATATCCGTAAGACGCTGGATAGTCTTGCGGGTCTTAATCGTCTGCATAATCGATTGCCGGTTCTGGGGGGTGTCCAGTATCTTCAGCATTTCGTCTTTTTTATCATCGCTTATGCCGCGTACCATGTTGCTGATGCCGGTCCTGATTTCTTCATCACTCACTTCTATTTTTTCCTCTTCAGCGATTTTGCTTAAAACTAAAGAAGCATTGACGTTTCTCACGGCAACGGGACGCAGCTCTTCCTGCAGTTGCTCGGGGGTCTTGTTGATACTCCGCAGGTATTCGTCCATGCCCTGCCCGGTCGCCTGTAGCTGCTGGGCCTGGTCGTTAATGATACGGTTTATTTCATAGTCGATGATGACCGGCGGATACTCTATTTTAGACTGCTCGACGGCGGTGTTGATCACCTTTTCCTCGTGGTCCATGCGGGCGCGCTCCTCGGCCCTTAGCTTAAGGGTCTTGGCAACTTCTTCGCGGAGGGCCTTTAAGTCTTTAAAATCCTTGGATACCTGCGTGACAAAGGCATCGTTAAGCTCGGGTAGCTTTTCCTCCTTTACTTCCTGGAGGGTGACTTTAAAATGGGCTTTCTTGCCGGCCAGCTGTTTGCCGGGGTAGTCTTCCGGGAAGGTAAGGTCGAACTCCCTGGTCTCGTCCTTTTTCATGCCGACTATTTGCTCGGCGAACCCCGGTGCCGGGGAGACGGAATCTTTGGTAACAAGGTACTGCGAGCCGGCCCTTTGCACCAGCGGCTTATCGTCGGATTCGGAATTGATATCGATGATAGCCATGTCGTTATATTCCACCGGCCTTTCAACGGGCTCCCAGGTAGCGTGCTGGTGGCGGAGCTCCTCGATAACAGCGTTGATATTATCATCTTTTATTTTCTCGACTTCCGGCTTCAACCTGATGCTCTTGTAGTCGCCCAGGGTGACGGACGGCGCCAGCGGGACGACCGCTTTAAATATCATCGGTTCCGCCTGTGTGATTTCCAGGCTCGGCTGGGCGTAAGGCTCGATTTCCTGCTCCTTGAGCGCCTGCTCGTATGCCTTCGGGATAACGCTGTCGATGGCTTCTTCAAGCAGCCGGCCCCGCCCTAAAGTCCGTTCCACGATAGCCCGGGGTGCCTTGCCCTTGCGGAAGCCGGGGATATTGGCTTTCTGCACCAGCTTGCGATAGGCGTCCTGCATGCCGGCTTCCATTTCCGCAGGCTCCATCTCGATGGTGAGGTAAGCCTGGCTGTTTTCAACTTTTTCTTTAGTTACTTTCAAAATTCCTCCGATTAGGCTAATCTTCATCCAGCAGGCGCAGGTGCAGTTCGGCAAGCTGCTCTTCGTTGGCGGGTGAAGGCGCTCCTAAGGTCATATCCATGCCTGATTGGTTCTTGGGGAAAGCCACGACGTCGCGGATATTAGGTTCACCGGATAAGACCATCAACGTGCGGTCGATACCGGCGCCAAAACCCCCGTGCGGCGGCGCGCCGAAATCAAAAGCCTCCAGCATATGCCCGAAGAGTTGGTTGATTCGCTCGTCGTCATAGCCGAGGGTTTTCAGGATTTTCTTCTGCAGGTCGGAGCGGTGGATGCGGATGCTGCCGGAACCAATCTCGAGTCCGTTACAGATGAGGTCGTAGTTTTTCCCGATTACTTTTTCAGGAGCGGTATCCAGCAGTGGGATGTCCTCGTCGCGGGGGTGGGTAAAGGGGTTGTTGGCAGCCTCCCAGCCTCCCGTCTCCTGGTTGCGTACGATAAGTGGAAAATCCACGATAAAGGCAAAATGCAAAACATTCGCGTCGGCCAGGTTAAAGCGGCGGGCTATCTCGCGGCGCAGGGCGTCCAGCGCGGGACATATTTTGTCCGGCTCGCCGGCGACGATGAGCAGGAGGTCGCCCGTTTTGGCGCCGCACGCTTCGGCAATCGCCTTGACCTGTTCTAGGCTCAAATATTTAGCGGCCACGGACTTTATCATGTCCTGCGTAAGCTCGCTAAGCTTGCCTCCCGGCGCGCCCAGCGAGATGGTCAATAGCCCCTTTGCCCCGGCGCTTTGCGCCAGCTGGTTGAGTTCTTCCAGCTGGTGGCGCGTGTATTCGCCGCATCCGGGCGCGGCCAGGACTCTGACCACGCCTCCTGAACCGATAGCGTTCTTAAACACGTCGAAGTCCGTCTTGGAAGCGATATCCGTTATATCCGCTGTTTCCAGCCCGTAGCGTAAATCTGGCTTGTCCGAGGCGTAGCGCAGCATGACGTCGGCGTAGGTCAGGCGCGGGAAAGGACTGACCACCTTTTTGTCTGGCTTGACCGCCCTTGCCAGCGATGTATAGAGTTCTTCCAGCAGCTGCAGCACGTCCTCCTGCGTAATGAAACTCATTTCCAAGTCCAGCTGGGTATGCTCCGGCTGGCGGTCGGCGCGCAGGTCCTCGTCGCGGTAGCAGCGCGCCATCTGGTAGTATTTTTCCAGTCCGCCCACCATCAGGAGCTGCTTGAGCTGCTGCGGCGACTGCGGTAGAGCATAAAAATGCCCGGGATGGATGCGACTGGGCACCAGGTAGTCTCGGGCGCCTTCCGGCGTGCTCTTGATGAAGGTGGGGGTCTCTACCTCGGTAAAGCCGCGGGCGTCCAGGAAATCGTGCATGAACCGGGTTACTTTGTGCCGCAGCTGGAGGTTTTCCTTCATGCGTGGACGGCGTAAATCAAGGTAGCGGTACTTGAGCCTTACGTTCTCATCCACGTCCACCTCTTCGTTGATGTAAAATGGCGGTGTATTGGCGGTGTTCAGTATTTCCGCTTCTTTAACGATGACCTCGATTTCGCCGGTTGGCAGCTTCGGGTTCTCGGTACCTGCGGGGCGCCTGGCTACCTCCCCCGTAAGCGTAACGACGTACTCGCTGCGCAGCTGCTCGGCGACTTTCAGGGCGTCGGGAGATATTTCCGGATTGAAAACAGCCTGGACGATGCCTTCCCTGTCCCGCAGGTCGATAAATACCAGTCCGCCATGGTCACGGCGGCGGTTGACCCAGCCGGCCAGGGAAACGGTAGCGCCGATATTTTCTTTACCGAGTGAACCGCAGGTATGAGTACGGTACAAAATAGTCTCCTGTATAAGGGGATTCACTTTTGATTATATCTTATACGAAAGGGTAGCTTCAAGGCAGTTGCTATCATCTGGGATTGTTTCCTTCTATTGTGTTACAGCTTCAATTCTGCTAGAATGTTATGTAATCCCAGCTAAAAGGTGTGGAAAAGTGGCCAAGACGATAGCGGAAATCAACGAGAAAATCAAACAGGGCAAAGCGGTTGTCTTCAACGCTGAAGAAATCATTGATTTAGCCCGTGAAAAAGGCGTCAAAAAAGCCGCCGAGCAGGTGGACGTGGTCACCACGGGCACCTTCGGGATAATGTGTTCCTCCGGGGCGTATTTCAATATCGGCCATACGAAGCCGCGCCTCAAACTCGGCGGGGGAAGGGCTTACCTGAACGACGTCCCGGCTTATACCGGGCTGGCGGCGGTCGACCTCTTCCTCGGGGCTAATGCCCTGCCGGAAGACGACCCGCGCAACCGTATCCACCCCGGTGAATTTAACTACGGCGGCGGGCATGTTATCGAAGAACTGGTGGCAGGGAAAGATATACGACTTGAGGCAACGGCTTTTGGGACGGACTGCTATCCGCGCAAGAAGCTGGAAACGTGGATAAATATTAACGACCTTAACCAGGCAGTACTTTTCAACATCCGCAACGCCTACCAGAACTATGACGTGGCCGTGAATACATCGGACAGGACGATTTATACCTACATGGGCGTTTTGAAGCCCAATCTGGGTAATGCCAATTACAGCTCGGCGGGGCAGCTTTCACCGCTGTTTAACGACCCGTTTTATAAGACAATCGGCATCGGGACGAGGATATTTTTAGGCGGGGGCACGGGTTTCGTCGCCTGGCAGGGTACCCAGCACAACCCCGGCGTGCCGCGCACGGAAAAAGGTATTCCTAAAGAAGGCGCCGGCACGCTGGCTGTTATCGGCGACCTCAAGCAGATGAGTTCAAAGTGGCTGGTGGGAACGAGCGTGGTAGGCTATGGATGCAGCCTGACCGTCGGCGTCGGCGTGCCGATACCGATACTTAACGAGGAAATATTGCAGTATACACTGGTGACGGACGCGGATATCTACGCGCCGGTCATCGACTTCTCTGATGCCTTTCCGCAGCTTAAGCCGGATAAACTCGGCGAGGTAACCTACGCCGAACTCAACAGCGGGAAAATCAGGGTAAAAGGCAAAGACGTGCCGACCGCTTCGAGGTCAAGCTACCCGAAAGCCCTGGAAATTGCTAATATATTAAAGGAATGGATAAAGTCGGGCGATTTCCTTATTACCGAACCGGTGGCTAATTTGCCGGGCGCGGAGTCCGGCGTCACTATCAGACCGCTGAAAGAACGCCCTATCGAGGAATAAAAGATGGCTGTTGCAAAGAAAATCGTGCTGCGTTTTCCCCGGCGTATGGTTGACCGTCCTATAATATACCGGCTGGTCAAGGACTACGACCTTGAGTTCAATATCCTCAAGGCGTCCATTACGCCCGAGCAGGAGGGACTGCTGGTGCTGGAGCTTAAAGGCAACCAGCAGGAGTATGATAAAGGCATCGAGTTCCTGCTGAAGGCGGG
>JAFGOC010000082.1 GCA_016926705.1 Dehalococcoidales bacterium
AAATTCTGCGCCGCGCTTACTCATAACAACCAGTCGATCAGACAAGGCTGCAATTTCTTTCAGCACTCGCTTCTGATCGGGGTTGGGGTCGCGTAGGATGGTGTGTAATGTCGTGACAATGGGCATCCTCAATTCCCGCAAGAGCACCAGGATGTGGCTGCCCGCGATTCCCCCGTAAATTCCATACTCATGCTGCAGGGATACGATGTCTACATTATTGATATTCAGGAAGTCAGCAGCGCGGCGATAGGAATTAATATCCTTCTCTGTGAGTTCAAACCGAACGCGGGTCGGATAGTCATACCCGGCCTCGATATCATTGACCGGTAGGGCAATACAGGTTGTTTGCTTATATTCGGTGGCGATGGCCTCACATAAATCGGTGGTAAATGTGGCGATGCCACACTGGCGCGGCAAGTAATTGCCGACGAATGCAATGCGATTGAGTTTTGAATTGGTTGAATTATGGCCCATGAAGAACATCTCCTTTCCGGAAACCATATGCTCTTTTTGTTGCCTTATGAACTATGAACGCAAAGAGGCGTTTGCAATTGATCTGCACCAATTTATTATAACACCTCCAATGTTAGAGACATAATAATTGTACTTGCCATGATAATCAATATGTTCATGATAATCAATATATTATGGTAGTAAGTGGATAATTAATAAGCAACTTTAGCTTGAAAAAGGCACATAGTATAATGTCAAAATATCTGAGAACAAATCCGTAGACGGTTTCGTAAACTGATTAAGGTTTACCATGTAGTAGAATACTCAGTGATTCTTTATCAGAAGTCTTGTTATAGTGCAAGAGAATCAAACATCCCTATGTTTGTCCAGTGGGAGCATATATTTAAGCACTTAATCAAAGGGGGGAATAACAAGACTCCGCCTTTTTTGATTTTAAGGCATGGATTAATGTACGCAAATGTCCTATAATATATGGCGATTAATACTTATAACAAGCTGAAGAAAGGTGGTCAATATTCCTAAGAAAATATTAATCGTCGAGGACGACCCCAGTTTCTCCAGGGCCATCAGCCATATCATAGAGAAGGAAGGCTACGACGTTATTACCGCTTCCAACGGCATGGCCGGCTTGAGAATGGCTAAGGGTGAAAATCCTGACCTGCTTATATTGGATGTTATGCTGCCCGGGCTGGACGGCTTTGAAATCTGTTACCAGCTGCGCCAGGACCCTCTAACGGAAAAGCTGCCGATAATTATGCTCTCCGCCAAGGGACAGGAAATTGATAAGACCACCGGTCTTAAAGTGGGGGCGAACGAATACCTTACCAAGCCCATCGACCGCGCCCTGCTGTTAGAGAAGATTACGTCTTTATTGGGTAAATAATCGTAATCAATCAGCAGGTCAGGCACTCACCTTGCTGCCTAGAATACTATCAATTGCCTCATATAGTTTATTAAAGTCGCCGGATTTGGTGATATATTCCGAGGCTCCTACGGATAGGGCTTTTACCCTGCCCCCGTCGATTTCAATCCCGGTCATCAGCACGATAGGTAAATCCGCAGTTGCCGGATTTGACTTAAGGGCTTTAATTACTTCATAGCCATCTTTGTTGGGCATGATAATATCCAGCACAATTAGGTCGGGGCTTTCGTTCTTGATTAGCTCCAGCGCTTGCTCGCCGTCGTAAGCGACCAGGGTTGAATAGCCTTTATGCTCCAGATGGTATTTAACTGACTTCACCAGGGACCTGTCGTCATCCACCACCAGCACCCTCTTTTTTGTCCCTATTAATAGCTGGTTTACCTTGGCCACAAGCTCATCATTATCAAAGGGTTTCGTCATGCAGTCGTTTGCCCCCAGCTTATAAGCCTTGAATTTATCCTCTATCACGGAAAGAATGAGAATCGGGATGTCTTTGGTGTCATCGTCATTTTTAAGCACGGCCGTTACATCGAAGCCGCTGATATCCGGCATCTGCACATCCAGGGTTATCAGGTCGGGGTGGCGTTCCCTGGTCAAATCCAAAGCATCCTTGCCGTTTGCAGCCTCCAGCACATGATAGCCCTTCTTCGTGAGTTCGTGCGCCAGGAAGTTGCGGATGTTGTCCTCATCGTCCACGATTAGTATCAGTTTATCTTCCTGAATCTCATCTACCGGCTTTTCTTCTACTTCCGGCATCGGTTTTTCTACCTTTTCCGAGGGTACTAAAGGTAAAGAAAAGGCAAACGTGGCGCCCTTGCCCAGCTCGCTTTCCACCCAGATTTTTCCGTTGTAGTGCTCGATAATTTCCTTACAGATCGGCAGGCCCAGTCCGGTGCCTTTGGGTTTATCCGTCAGCGTATCGCCTACCTGTTTGAATTTCTCAAAGACAGCCGCATGGTTTTCAGGCGCAATCCCTATACCGGAATCGGTAACGCTGACGATAACGGTATCGGGATTATCATCGGACTTGTTTTCATGCACCATCTTTACGCCCACGGTCACTCTGCCGCTCTTGGGAGTAAATTTGATGGAATTGCTAAGCAGGTTGGTGATTACCTGCACCAGCCTGTCTTTGTCGCAGGTTACCACCGGCGGGTTTTCAGGCTTGTTAAATTCAATCTTTATATTTTTTTCTTTAGCCAGCGCCTGCGCAACATGCAGCGCGTTCTCGATTATGGGAGTCAAGGGTTGCTCCCTGTCCTCCCACTGCATCCTGCCGGCTTCGATCTTGGAAAGGTCGAGGAAATCATTGATAAGCTTGGTGAGGCGGTCGCTTTCCTGGTTGATTATGCTAAGGAACTCCCTTTGCGTTTCTTTATCTTCATCATAAGTCAGCAGTATTTCGGCAAAACTTTTTATCGAGGTAAGCGGCGTGCGCAGCTCGTGGGATACCGTGGAAAGAAATGAATCCTTCATTTTATCCAGTTCGCGGAGTTTTTCATTCGCGGCCTTCAGCTCCTCCATGTTGCGTTTGACCTGCTCTTCCATCTTTTTACGGTCGGTAATATCTATAGTTGTCACGATGAGACAGGGCTTGTTTTTAATACTAATCTTTTCAGCAGACATGACTACCGTGCACACTTTGCCTGACCTATCACGCTGGTTGAATTCTTCTCCCCTTACCGAACCTTGTTCTTGAAGGATTTTCAACATCCTGACGCGGTCCTCTGTTTTTTCCCAGATATTCATCTCCCTGGTGCTGCTGCCGATTATTTCTTCCCTGGAATATCCGTAAAATCTAAGGAAGCTTTCATTTACATCAACAAATTTGCCGTCTTTAAGAGTGGTGATAGAGACCATTGCCGGGCTGGCTAGGAAAGCTTTGGAAAATTTGATTTCTGATTCCATCAACGCCTGTTCCGCGCGTATTGAGTCCGTGATATCTATGAAGTTACCGAGTGAAGCCCTTCTCCCTCTGTATGTGATAGAGGTGGTCGTTTCAACGCCCCAGTGAATCTCGCCATCCTTTCCGATAGCCCTGAATTGACAGGGGGTATCGATTTGCCCCTTTAGCATCGCCACCGCGTGGTCGCGGACCCTCTGCCTGTCTTCAGGATGCACGATTTCCAGGGGGTTTACGTTCAATAATTCTTTCTCACTATAACCCGATATTTGCTGGAAGCGGGGGTTTACGTAGCAAAAACGCCCGTCCTGGATGATATAAACACCCACCGGCGAGCTCTTTGCCATTGTTTCATATAGCTCTTCAGCTTCCTTGCGCTCTTCTGTCTCTTTGCGCATAAAGGCTTCTTTTCGTGCTGCGAACGTATTTCGCGCCACGCTATTATGTACCATATTTCTTCTCCCTTTTATGTTCTTGCTTCTTAGCTCTAACCCTTTAGCACCCCTTGCCTTAACCATTTTATGCCAGAAGCTCCTTAACCCTTCCCACGACCCCGACAGGGCTGAAAGGCTTGGTTATAAACTCGTTGGCGCCCATGCTCAAGGCTTTTTCCCTGTCCGCCTCCTGCCCCTTCGCCGATAACATGACGATGTGAATGTCTGATAGGGCTGCATCACTCTTGAGTTCCTGGCAGACTTCATAGCCGTTTTTCTTCGGCATCATCACATCGAGAAACATCAGGCACGGCTTCGACTCGTGTACCCTGGCTAATGCCTCTTCGCCGTTCTCTGCCGTGGCAACGTCATACCCCTCTTTCTTCAGTACGAATGTCAATGTCCTGACCACATTAGGCTCATCATCCACCACGAGTATTTTCTTGTCGGTCATGGCCGGTGTCTCCTCCTCTCGATTGTATGTGTACAAGCAGCGGATTCTGTGCTATGCACTGACTCCGGTAACGGAATTTATTGTTTTGTTCAGCCTGTCTATTTCTTCCTGGGTAAAAAGCCTCCAGCCCCGACTGTCCCGGCGCTCGCTGCCGCTGAGTACCCCCTTCTGCAGCCAGCGGTAAAGAGTATTGCGGCTAACGCCGATTACGCGGAATGCTTCGGCCGTCCTGTAGTACACGCGTCCGTCAATCACTGTCGGCATAATGGTACTCCCCTCTTCAACATGGGTATACCTAAGTATATTTGGGTAAACTCACAATCGTGCTACAAAAAAGCAGGCAACTCTCACAAAAAGACCACAAACGCTGGATTTAATTCTCTGTAAAAACAAACAGATAAACCCAAGTGTGGCCGAACGCGCCGACTTCCTTGCGATAAAAAACTTAAAACGTATAACAATTTGACAAGAAAATGCAAAGTAGCATACTATACTTGAGATACTATTTTACTGGGCAGTCTGAAAGACACCCCACTGAAAAATTCAAGGGTAAATCAGTCAATACAGACACGTGCAGGGTTGAGGTACATCATTCAAATATCGAAAGGGGGCAGTGATGATTACTAAAGAAAAACTGGTAAAAATCGTCGGTACCAACAGCTTGAGCTACGCGCCGGCTGCGCTGGATGCCTATTCCAGGGACATCAGCTTTGCCAACACCGTCAGACCGGTATGCGTGGTGAAGCCCAAGAATGCCGCCGATATCCAGAAGATTGTCAAGCTGGCCAATAAAACGCAGACGCCGCTGGTCCCGGTAAGCTCGGGCCCCCCTCACTTCAGGGGCGATACGGTCCCCGGCACGGGAGGGGCCATTATCGTTGATTTGAGCAAAATGAAAAAAATCATCAATGTGGACCGGGCACGCCGCGTCGCCATGGTCGAGCCGGGCGTGACCTTCGCCGAACTCATATCGGCAGCGGCAAAGGAGGGTATCCGACTTAACATGCCCCTTCTCCCCAGGAAGACAAAGACCACCGTCGGCAGTCTGCTTGAGAGAGAGCCAGTCATCATGCCCAAGTACCAGTGGGATATCTCCGACCCCCTCGCCTGCGTCGAGGTCATCTTCGGCTCCGGCGATGAATTCAGGACCGGTCAGTCGGCCGGCCCGGGCACGGTCAAGGAGCAATGGGCGGTAGGGGGCGTGCAAAAAGCGCCCTACGGACCCGGCGTGGCTTCCTGGCACCGGATTATCCAGGGTTCGCAGGGAACGATGGGCATCGTAACCTGGGCGTCGATGCGGTGTGAATTGCTCCCAAGTCTCGAAGAGCCTTTTATCGTCGGTTCATCGGACCCGGACACGCTGCTCGAGCTCGCTTCCTGGCTCATCAGACTTAGAATGGTCAACGAGTGTTTTATCCTCAATAACACCGCCTTGGCGGCCATCTTTGCCAGGAAGTGGCCCAAAGACTATCAAAGCCTTAAGGACGCCCTGCCCGCCTGGGTGCTTTTCTACTGCGTCGCCGGCTACGAGTACTTCCCCGAGGAAAGAGTCAGTTCATATATAAAGGACATCACCGGCATCACCCAGCGCCTGGGCGTGGAAGCCGTCAAAGCGGCGGGGGCAGTCTCCGCCAACGAAATTCTTAAAGCCGTCCAGCAGCCTTCTCCGGAGCCCTACTGGAAGCTCCGCTACAAAGGCGCCTGCCAGGACGTTTTCTTCCTGACCATTAACGATAAACTTGCCGGTCAAATCCAGGTCATGAACGAGGTCGCCGAAAAGGCCGGTTACCCCGTCTCGGATATCGGTGTTTACATCCAGCCGATTGTCCAGAGCACCGGCCTCCATTGTGAATTTAATCTATTCTACGACCCCGCTAATTCGAGCGAGGCCGGCCGTGTCAGGGAGCTTTCAAATACTGCCGTTAAGGCTTTAATCGCACAGGGAGCCTTCTTCTCGAGGCCTTACGGTGAAAGCGCCGGGATGGTTCTAAATAAAGACGCGGCTAACGTTGCCGTTTTGAACAAACTCAAGAAGATGTTCGACCCCAACAACATTATGAATCCGGGGAAAGTGTGTTTCTAAGACTTTATTAAATGCTGAAAGGAGCGAAGATGGCTCTAGAAGATTACCGTGGCGATATGGATATGTGCTGCCGGTGTTCCGCCTGCAAATTCATACCCATGCA
>JAFGOC010000083.1 GCA_016926705.1 Dehalococcoidales bacterium
GAAGCCGCCAGCAAGACCAACGACGCTTGCGGCGACGGCACCACCACCTCGACCATTCTCGCTCACGCTATCATTTCCGGCGGCTTCAAGAACATCGCCGCCGGCGCTGAATCACAGGCCCTCAAGAGGGGCATCCAGAAAGCAACTGCCGCTATCGTCGAGCAGTTGAAGAAAGACTCCAAGGAAATCAAGGACAAGGAACAGATCGCCCAGGTGGGCACCATCACTGCCAAGGACAAGGAAATCGGCGACCTGCTGGCCGAGGTCATGGAAAAGGTCGGCAAGGACGGCGTTATTACCGTCGAAGAGTCCAAGGGCACCCAGTATGAAATCGAGTATGTCGAAGGTATGCAGTTTGACCGCGGCTATGTCAGCGCTTATTTCGTTACCAACGCCGAGCGCATGGAAGCCGTCCTCGAAGACCCCTATATACTGATTACGGATAAGAAAATCTCCGCCGTGGCCGATATCCTGCCCGCGCTGGAGAAAATCCTCCAGGTCTCCAAGAACCTGCTCATCGTCGCCGAGGACATCGACGGCGAGGCGCTGGCCACCCTGGTGGTCAACAAGCTGCGCGGCACGATTAATGTGCTGGGCGTCAAAGCCCCCGGCTTCGGCGACCGCCGCAAGGCGATGCTGGAGGATATGGCCATCCTCACCGGCGGCAAGGTCATCTCGGAAGAGGTCGGGCGCAAACTCGACTCCGTAACCGTGGAAGACCTCGGCCGGGCAAGACGCGTCACCTCGGACAAGGACAACACCACCATCGTCGAAGGCAAAGGCTCCGAGGAGGAAATCAAGGCCAGAATCAAGCAGATTAAAGCCCAGATTGAAGAGACCACCTCGGACTTCGACCGCGAGAAGCTCCAGGAGAGGCAGGCCAAGCTGGTCGGCGGCGTCGCCGTCATCAAGGTTGGCGCCTCCACGGAGGTCGAGCTCAAGGAAAAGAAGCACCGTGTCGAGGACGCTCTCTCGGCAACGCGGGCTGCGGTCGAGGAAGGCATCCTGCCCGGCGGCGGTGTCGGTCTTTTGAACGCCCTCCACGTGCTGGATAAGCTGCAAGTTACCGGCGACGAAGCTACGGGAGTCGATGTCGTCCGCAAGGCGGCCATCGAGCCCCTGCGCTGGATAGCCGATAATGCCGGCCAGGACGGCTCGGTTATCATCGAAAAGGTGAAGAAGAGCAAGAAAGGCTCCGGCTATGATGCCGAGACAGATGAATTTGTTGACATGGTGGAAAGGGGTATTATCGACCCCACCAAGGTCGTCCGCACCGGACTGGAAAATGCGGCCAGCATCGCCGTCATGGTACTGGTGACCGAAGCGCTGGTGGCTGATATTCCTGAAAAGAAGGAAACCCCGGCGATGCCGGGCGGCGGCGGCATGGGCGGCATGGACTACGGGATGTAACCCAATTACTAGGGATTTTGAGAGGGGGCGCCAGCCCCCTCTTTTATTTTGGAGAGAGGGCAATGGGGTGAGGCTAACAATATTGACCCCGCCTATTTTATACCTCTATACTTAAAGTAGAGCCTTAATATGACAATCGATATGCAGTCCAGAGAAAATTGCGCCGTCTGCGGCAGGCCTCTGGTCTACGGCACGGAAGAAGTCACGAAACTCTGCGATTTCTGCGGTAAGGAATGCCCCGCCTTGATTTACTGCCCGGAGGGCCATTATATCTGTGATACCTGCCACAGTAGCGCCGCCCTGGATATTTTAAGGGAAGTACTGAATTCAACCAACAGCGCCGACCCCACGGCGATACTGGAAAAAGTAATGTCCCACCCCTCGGTGCCGATGCACGGCCCGGAGCATCACGCCATGGTGCCGGCCATTATCGTAGCGGCGGTGAAAAACGCCGGCTATCCGGTGCCGGAAGGAGCGGTGGAAAAAACCATAGAAAGAGGCTCCAAAGTGCCCGGTGGTTGGTGCGGCTCTCACGGCGTCTGCGGCGCCGCTATCGGTGTGGGGACAGCTGTAAGCGTGCTAACCGGGGCCACGCCGCTTACCGGCAGGGCGCGGTCGCTGGCCAACGAAGCCACTGTCTTTGCCCTGGGTAGAATGCTCGATGACGGTCCCCGCTGCTGTAAGAGGGCAAGCCGAACGGCAATAGAAGCCGCCGTCGAGTTCTTAAAAACGAGGATGGACATTCACCTGGATTTAAATGAAAAAGTAAAATGCCATTATACCACGCGTAACCGCGAATGTATCAAAGAGGCCTGTCCCTATTACGATAGCACTTCGGTTTAGATTTTCAGCAGGTCTTCCCAGTTGGCATCGGGGTCTATATTCCCCACCGCCGCCAGTTTTAGTCCCTCCCCCTTCAGCGTCTCCTGGGCAACCTTTTGCAGCTCTTCGGGGTTGATAGCATCCATAATGGCAATCACCTGGTCGACGCTTAGAATCTCGCCCATCAGGATTTCCTGGCTGCCCATCCAGCCGGCCACGCTGCGGCTGTCCTCCATCCGCAGCAGGATGCGGCCTTTGAAAAGCTCCTTGGCCTTGTTTATCTCGTCGTCGGGGACTCCATCCTTCAGGCGGGCAAGCTCGGCTAAGACGGCCTTGATAGCCACCGTCACGTTTTTATTGTCCACCCCGGCGGATATCACCATATCGCCTGTATCCAGGAAATGCTCGGAGTAGCTCTGGATGCTGTAGGCCAGGCCCAGCTTATCGCGGATTTCCGCAAAAAGCCGGCTGCTCATGCCTTCGCCGAGGATGATGTTGAGCAGGTCCAATTTGAACCGGTCGGGGTGCTTCATGGATATACCCGGCAGTGCCAGGCACATCTGTGTCTGCTCGGTGCCCCTTTTTTCGATGAGCACCCGTTTACCCGGTCCAGGCATGTAGGGCGTATATCCGGCATGAGTTCGACCTTTTTTCCACGCTGCGGTGGCTTTTGTAACTGCGTCAACAGCCTCCTGCTGGTCTATCGCTCCGGCTATCGATACCACGGTATTCTGCGGCTGGTATTGCCCCGCCATGTAGTCCAGTATCATTTCCCGGGACATCGCTGCCACCGTTTCCTTTTTACCGGCGATGTCTCTTCCCAGCGGGTGCCCCGGCCAAAGGACATCGTCGAGAAGCATGGAGACCCGCTGCGCCGGGGAATCAAGCGACATATTGATTTCCTCGATGATGACCTGCCGCTCTTTTTCTATCTCTGCGGGGTCGAACCTGGAGTTGAGCAGGATATCCGCCAGCACGTCCAGGGCGCTCAAGAAGTGCGGCTGCGCCACCTTGCACCAGTAAACGGTCAGTTCCTTGTCCGTGCCCGCGTTAATCATGCCCCCCACCCCCTCGATGACCGAGGAGATGTCCCTCGGCGTGGGGCGTTTTTGTGTACCTTTAAAACATAAGTGCTCGATAAAATGCGAGACGCCCCCCTGCGCCTCGCTTTCGTACCGGGAACCGGTGCCGATGAAAAAGTTGACGGCCACCGACCGCGTGTGGGGCATGGGAGAGGTAATCAAGCGCAGGCCGTTATCCAGTATGGCTTTCTCGTACACTTAAATGCTCCTTCTAGTCAAGCTTACGCAGTCTCGGCGACCACGTTAATAATACCATTGTGATGACCAGCAGCACTACCGCCAGGCCGCCTACCGATAGTGGAGCCCCGATTCCCTCCGCCAGTATGCCGGCGAAAAACGCCCCAAGGCTACTGAAACCGAATCCCAGCATGAAAAAGCTCATTACCCGTCCGCGATAAGTAGCATCGGAATAATACTGAATCAGGGAGTTGCCCAGCGTCATCTGCACCGTACTCCCCAACCCGACGAAAATTATCAGGATTAATGATAGGTACCACCATTCTGAAAAGGAAAAGCCGATTAGCGTCGCACTCAACAGCAGGCCGGCGGAAAGGAGAATCAGCCCCCTCTTGCGGTTCGTCAGCGAGGTAAGGATAAGCGAGCCCACGATAGCCCCGGCGCCGGATACAGTCACCAGCACCCCCATGCCGGTGGCGCTAACTTTCAGAATATCCTCGGTGAACATGGGTAAGAGCTGAACATAAGGCATACCGAGTATTGTGGCGGCGACCGTAAATACCAGGATTAATAATATCGTTTTCTCTCTACGAATGTATTTCCATCCCTCTATCATCTCTACCAGATAGTTGGTCCCCCCTCCGATTTTCGGACTGGAGGTAGGCGGTACGAAAATAATAACGACCCATGACATCACTATCATGGCGGTCATAATGGCGTAAACGGCCCAGAAGTCTACGAGGTCGATAAGGAAGCCTGCCAGCGCCGGTGAGAGTATGCGGAAAGTATTCATCCCCAGGTTGTTCAATGATATGGCGTTCATCAGCTGCTCATGGGGGACTATTTCCGAGACGATTGCCTGCCGGGCCGGCATCATAAAGCCCATTACCGCCCCCTGTAAAGCCCCGCTGACCACCAGTACCCACCACGACTCCGGGTGCTCCGGACTCAAATAGCCGAAAACGAGCACCAGCATGATGGCCAGGGAAACAATGCTTGAGACTATCTGGCCCAGTTGAATAATGGTCCTTTTCTGTATGCGGTCGGCGATTACGCCCCCGGGCAGCGCGAACAAAATCATGGGTATTGCATTGGCCAGCGCCAGTACGCCCAGTATCGCGCCGGAACCGGTAATGCGGTAAACGAGCAGGTTGCGCGCCAGCATCTGCATATTCAGGGAGGACCAGTGCCCCACCATGGAGAGATAGTAAAGCCGGTAGACGGGATTACTGAAAGAGGCGAATGTCTTCTTCAGGCTGAACGACAGAACACCGCCGCTGTAATCCGGACGGCCCGTCCCGTCGTCCTTGCCCCGAAATTCGTCTAATTTATCATTCATGCGGTTTTTCGATGATTGATATTAAATGAGCGGGGAAAAGTAACCTCTTTTAATTTTACACGAATCACTTTATAGTGTCACTTTAAAGGCGGAGCGGACATCCCGATGTTATTTGCAGCTATTTGAGTTTTTCCTATTTCTTTTTCATCTGCTATACTCTAAGAAAAATATAGAGGTAGTTATGGACTTTGACCTTACAGAAGAACAAAAGCTGCTGCAGTCCACGCTGCGTGATTTCGCCCGGAATGAAATCGTCCCGGTTGCCTCCCGCATCGATAAGGAGAATGAGTTCCCCGCGGAAATAGTCAAAAAAATGGCCGACCTGGGGCTTTTCGGGCTGATTATCCCGGAGAAGTACGGGGGCAGCGGCAAGGGCGTGCTGGACCTGTGCCTGGCCGTGGAGGAGCTTGCCAGCGCCTCCGCCGCCGTCGATAATTACCTGCGTGTCAGCCTGTCGCTGGCCGCCGTTCCGATTATCCGGTTCGGCACGGAAGAGCAGAAGCAGAAGTACCTGACCGTGCACGCCGCCGGGGAAAAAATGGCCTGCTTTGCGCTCACTGAAGCCGGCGCCGGCAGCGACCCCTCCTCCATGGAGACCACCGCCGCACGCAGGAAGGATGGCTATGTTCTGAACGGCACCAAGTGCTTTACCAGCATCGGCGAGCATTCCGGTATCGTGGTGGTTTTTACCACCGTGGATAAATCGCTGAAAGGCCGCGGCATTACCGCCTTCATCGTGGAAAAAGGCGCCCCCGGTCTTAAGGTCGGCCGGCGCGAGGAGAAAATGGGACTGCACGGCTTTATCTCCGCCGAGCTTAATTTTGAAGACTGCTTTGTGCCGGCAGAAAATCGACTCGGTGAAGAGGGGCAGGGACTAAAGATAGCCCTGGAGGCGCTGGACGCCAGCCGCGTTACCGTGGGCGCCGAGGCGGTGGGAATCTCCCGCGCCGCTTACGAGGCCGCCCTGGCTTACGCTAAAGAGAGAAAGCAGTTCGGCCGGCCGATTGCCGATTTCCAGGCCATCCAGTGGATGCTGGCGGACATGGCCACGCAGATTGACGCCGCCCGGCTACTGACCTGGCGCGCCGCCCGCCTGCACGATGAGTGTAAATCTTATGTTAAAGAGGCTGCCATGGCCAAACTGTTCGCCTCCGAGGCCTGCGGCTCGATTACCTCGAAAGCGCTGCAAATACACGGCGGCTATGGATATACCAAGGATTTCCCTTTGGAGCGCTACTTCCGCGACGCTAA
>JAFGOC010000084.1 GCA_016926705.1 Dehalococcoidales bacterium
AACTATCCCGGCACTACGGTGGGGTATACCTCCGGCAAAATGAAGCTGGGTGATGACGTTGCTGATGTTATCGACGTCCCCGGCGCTTACACTCTGGAACCGACCAGCGAAGCCGAGGATGTAGCCCGTAAGATGCTCGATACCGGTGACGTGGTAATAAATGTTGTCAATGCCACCAATCTTGAGAGAAACCTCTATTTAACCTTACAGCTGCTGGAAAAAGGCGTTCCGGTAATAGTCGCTCTGAACATGTGGGATGACACCAAACATTACGGTATCAACATCGACCTGGACAAATTACGCGAGCTCCTAGGAGTGCCGGTCATTCCCACCATCGCGGTAACCGGTCAGGGAATCAAAGAACTGGCAGCCAATATCCCCAGGGCAGTTTCCCCTCCCCAATCCGTACGCAGCCACGACGAACGCTGGAAGGCCATCGGCAATATCGTTGAGCAGGTGCAACAAATTACGCACCGCCATCACACCTGGCGGGAGAGATTATCCGATGCCACTACTAAACCTATATCCGGCGGCATCATCGCGCTGGTGATTTTAGCCGCGTCATTTTTCGTCATCCGTCTCATCGGCGAGAGCCTGATTAGCTATGTATTCGAGCCTTTATTCAACAACCTCTGGCTGCCGGTGCTGTCAAACTTAAGCGACGCCCTGGGCCAAGGAGGATTTTTCCACGACATCATCGTCGGCAAGTTAATCGGGGGAGAGGTGGACTTCGTCCAGTCTTTCGGGCTGTTATCGAGCGGACTCTATGTTCCCATAGCTATGGTTCTTCCTTATATCGTTTCTTTTTATTTGATACTGGGCATACTCGAAGATACCGGCTATCTACCGCGATTAGCTATGCTGGTGGATACTCTCATGCACCGCCTGGGACTGCACGGCTACGCCATCATTCCCACCCTGCTTGGACTCGGCTGTAATGTACCGGCCGTTCTTGCCACCCGCATCCTGGAAAGTAAAAGAGAGCGCTTCATCACTGCCACCCTGATTTCCATTGCGGTGCCGTGTGCGGCCCTGCAGGCGATGATTGTCGGACTGGTCGGACAGCAGGGAGGACAATACGTAGTTATCGTTTACGGAACCCTCTTCGTGGTCTGGCTTATCCTGGGATTTATCCTCGCTCACGTGGGAAAGGGTTTTTCCCCTGAACTGCTCATTGAGATACCGCCTTATCGTCTTCCGCCGTGGCAGGCTGTACTGCAAAAATTATGGATGAGAACGTATGGTTTCTTGAAAGAGGCCTTGCCTATTATTTTAGGAGCAGTCTTCTTAATTAATATCCTGTACTACTTTGGCGTCTTCGATGCCATCGCCAATTTCACCGCGCCAGTAATCACCGGACTGCTGGGACTACCCAAAGAAGCGGTTTCCGCTATCGTCGTCGGCTTCCTGCGTAAGGATGTGGCTCTCGGCATGTTAGCGCCGCTGGCCTTGACCGCCAAGCAATTGGTCGTCAGCAGCGTTGTCATGGCGATGTTCTTCCCCTGTATTGCTACCTTCATCGTTTTATTGAGAGAGCTGGGTATTTTGAATCTCTTGAAAGCAGTCGGCATCATGATTTTCGCTTCATTGGCCGTCGGTGGCTTATTAAATCTTATAATGTAAATCTTGTAATAAAAAGGGCCTGGTTTTGTAACCAAGCCCTTAAAACGGCATTACGATATGCTACCCTTTATTTCTCCGGCGCATTGTCCTTTTTCTTTAAATATTTCTGATTATTCACAGCGACCGGTTCGGCAGCAACTTTCTGCGATTTCTTTTTACTCTGGTAAACAACTCCCAGGTCTTTCATATAGGCGCACTGCAGGCACTGCTCGTACCAACCGATATAATCGTTATCCAGGTATAAATTGCCGCCGCACTTGGGGCAGCGTACAGCAGCGATAATTTTTCTCATCTCTCAATACCTACTGAAAAAGCCTTTCGACCTCGATTAGCAGTCTCTATCTTTGACTGCCAACTATATTTTAATAAGCTTGCCCGTCTTTGTCAATACTTTTTTCATTAAATATGCCTACCAGACCTTGGGTATCAGGGCCTTGCGCTCGGCCGGATAATCGGCGAAGGTCCGGCGGTACCAGGCGTGGTTGTCCCTGGCGCGCGGCAGCAGGTTGGCGACCGTCCAGAAAGCGAAAGCCAGCCCCGGCAGCGACCACGTAGCCAGGGCCCACCCTATCCAGATGGTCATTTCCCCCAGGTAGTTGGGGCTGGACACCCAGCGGTACAGTCGTGAGTTCGATATTTTATAACCGGATTCCCCGGGCTGCCTTAAGGCCCGCAGGGCGAGGTCTGACTGGCGGTTGATAACATAGCCCACGATAAAAAGCAGCGTCCCGACTATAAAACGTGGGTCGGCAAGCCAGCTGTTTTCATAGCCTCCGGAAAAATTAAAGATGTAGCGGCCGTTCAAATACCCGTTCATGATATTAAAAAGGAAACCCATCGTTATGACGCCTATCGGCATACGCCTGGCCATACCCCGCAGGCTGAAGGGATAAATGAAGGCGCGATGGATGTAATGCATCTCCCATAATACCAGAAAGACAAGCGTGACCGGACTGTTCCTGGTATCGGCGAAAATAAAGCATACGGCAAAAATAATCGGCGCGGGGGCTTCCATCAGCACCCAGCCTAGCTTGTTGCCCACCGAGTACCCCCACCCCTTCCGCACGTGCCGCCCGTAAGGAGCCGCGATGAAAAACAGGGCAATGAATACTATGGCACCGATTACGAACCAGGCTATCAACAGGCTATTGTAAATTATCAACTCGTTCATGTTGAATCCCCGGTTTTCATACTGCCGGTTAATTTCAATTGCCCGTTTTCCCGGAACCACTGCAGGGTATCGATCAGGGTCTCTTTGAAGGGGCGTGGACTATAGCCAAGGTCATGCGTGGCCTGTTCGTGGCTGATATTCCGGTTGCTCTTCAGCGCCCGCAGCGATACGCTGGTATAGAGCGGCCTCTTGCCCTTCAGGCGGCTGATTGCCCCGATAAACGGCGCCCCGATATGCGCCAGCCACAGGGGGCAGACCGGCCGCCCGGTGGACACACCGGTTATCTCTTCTATTATCGCCGCGATTTCACTCATGGATACCCAGTGCCCTGAAAGCAGGTAGCGCGCCCCGGCCGGCGCCTTTTCCGCCGCAGCCATTGCCCCTTTTACCACATCGCGCGCGTCCACCCAGTCGAACCCTCCGGTAACCATAGCCGGCAGCTTCCTTTCCGCAATCGCGATTAAAGCCTCTCCGAAAAAAGACGGCTGGTAGTCATAAGGCCCGAAGACCGCCGTGGGATAAATAATCACGGTATCAAGTCCCTTTTCCATCCCCCGTCGCACTTCTATTTCAGCGGCCGCCTTGGAGCGGTCGTAAGGCGGGTAGCGCCTGGAATCCACCAGAGGGCGCGACTCATCTACGGGCGTATCCAGAGGCTCCTGTACCAGCGCGTGTATGGAGCTGAAATGGACCAGCCGGCGCACTCCGGTACGCAGGCATGCCTCCACTACATTGGCAGTGCCCCTTACGTTTATCTCCTCCAGCCGCGACCAGTCCGCCATCGATAGAGAAATCGAGGCCGCCAGGTGATAAACGGTATCGACCCCCTCGAATGCCCGGCAAAGTGAATCGACGTCCCGCACGTCCCCCTCGACCCTTTCCACGTCCAGTCCGTCGATAGCCTGGCAGTTTATATGTACCAGGCAACGAGGGGAAATGCCTCTTCCGATTAAGGCGTATACCAGGTTTGCCCCGATATGCCCGGTAGCGCCGGTGACTGCAACCGTCATTTAAGCCACATTATAGCATAGACTGACTAGGTAAAACCAAAACGAGACTGATTGTCACCCGAACACTAAAAATGATAGGATTAATACAGAGTATCTGCCGTACCACCGCAGATATCATCCCCTCCGTATTATTAACAAACTCCCATTGATAATAATAACGATGATATATGATAAAAAAATTTAATCCGCGCTATAAGTGGTATATTCTCACCCTCGCCGGCTTAACTTATGCCATTATCGCCGGGGCGTCCAGGATGTGTATGCCGGTACTCTTCAAGCAGATTGCCGACGAACTTAAATTAAGCGTCACGGCCGTAGGCACGGTATGGGGCATGGACCCCCTGGCCGGTGTGTTTATTGGTCTGCCAAGCGGAATGCTGGCCGACCGCTTTGGTATAAAACGTTCTCTGACGATACTGTGTATTCTTGCCGGTGTGTTCGGCGCCCTGCGTGGGGTCTCGGATAACTTCTTCTCCCTTGCATTTATCATGTTTCTCTTCGGTCTGATGGCGGCAGCCGCCCCGAGCATCGTGCCCAAGGCAACCGCCGTCTGGTTCGGCGGTAAACGTCTGGCGCTGGCCAACGGCATACTCATCGTCGCCTGGTCCCTCGGCTCCATGGTAGCCACCCAGTTCAGCGCTACCGTCTTTTCGCCATCTTTAGGCAGCTGGAGAGGCGTGATGTTCCTCTTCGGCGGTATTTCAATTGCTCTTGGCTTACTCTGGTTTTTTACCGGGCGCGAACCGGATAAGACCGAAAATCCGGAACTATCCACCGATAAAATACCTTTTCGTCAGGCTCTTTCACATATCAGCCGTATCAAAGAGGTATGGATTATTGGCCTCGTCACCTTCTTTAACTGGGGCGCCAGCATGGGATTTATGGGCTACCTGCCCCTTTACCTGCGCAATATCGGCTGGTCACCCGCTTCCGCCGACAGCGTTATTACCGTCTCCAGCGCCATGATGCTGCTCGGCTCCATCCCCATGGTGCTCCTTTCAGACAGGCTGAAGTCGCGTTGGGGCGTACTGATGGTATCGGTTACGGCGCTGGCCGTGAGTCTTGTCCTGTTGCCTTACGTTAATACCCTCGGGGTCTGGCTGGTGATTATTATAGGCAATTTCCTGCGCAGCGGCTCCAGTTCGCTTTTTAACGTCATGCTTTTAGAGAACAAGAACATCGGCAGCACTTACGGCGGCACCGCCATCGGTCTGGCCAGTACCATTTCCATGGTGGGCGCTTTCGTGGCGCCTCCTCTTGGCAACAGCCTGGCGGATATGAATAAAGGCTGGCCTTTTTTGTTATGGGCAGGTCTGGCATCACTAAGTATTCCGCTGATGTTCTTCATCAGGGAAAAGCCTGCATTATCCACTTCATCCTCTGTATAACGTCTTTAATTATCCTTGTTTTTCAATCTTGATTTTTTTGTGACTTTCTTTACGTATTTTGTGATTGTCACGCAAAACCCACACGTTATACTGTTCATAAATTAACCGGATAATTCACATGACAGATAAAGAATCCAGCATAGAAAAACCAAAAAACTCATTTAAATATTGTCCCCGCTGCGGACGGAAGGGACTGTACCACATCAAGCAGCAGTATTACCGCTGCCGATATTGCGGCACGTATCTGATTGAGTCTCCGGATAAGGACGAACCCGATAAACCTGTTTAACAGTCAGTTTTTAGTCTGCCGTAAGCTTTACCAGCACATTGCGGTTTCTCGGCCCGTCGAACTCGCAGAAAAAGATACCCTGCCAGGTCCCCAATACCAGCTTTCCACCCTCGATGAATAATGTCTTGGAATCCCCCACAAGACTGGCTTTTATATGTGCCGGCGCATTCCCCTCCAGGTGACGGTAGCTTTTACTCTGCGGCACCAGTTCATCAAGCTGCGCAGCAATATCCTCGACCACGCTGGGGTCGGCATGTTCGTTCACCATGATGCCGGCAGTGGTATGCGGCACGAAAATTATGCAATTTCCATTTTTTATCCCGCTTGCATCGACCATATCTCTTATCCTGCCTGTGATTTCCTGTAACTCCACTTGCGATTTAGTCTTTATATCCAGCTTATGTATCAACCCTCACCTCACATCTGCATTTTTCTATATCCTACACCCTGCCGTAAGAGCTGGCAACATAAAACACCTTGACCCTGCTCCTGAAACACGTTACACTATAAGCGGGAGTATTATTATGCCTATTTACGAATATATCTGCGCCAGTTGCAAGTCAGAATTCGAGCAGATGCGTCCGTTAAGCCAATCGGGCGACCCCGCCGAGTGTCCCCGTTGCCATAAACCCGCCCGCCGTAAAATTTCTACCTTTGCCGCTTTTACCACCAGCATTAGCGGCGTCCCCAAGAGCGTCCCCGGCGCCGGCGGCAGTTCCTGTTCCAGCTGCAGCTCCGGCAACTGCAGCACCTGCGCCTCATAATACTGGAAAGTTCCTCTTTTCAGCATCAACTCCTCCGCAGATGCGATAAAAGTCGCATCTATCACCATAACACCCCCCATAAAATCAAATTAGATAAGGTTTATAGGGGGGCACTATGAAAAAATTAGGCATCTTTGCTGCGGCGGTCAGTATTGCCTTGATTGCCGTTTTCGCTTTCGGTCTTTTCGGTTGCCAGTCATCGCCGGGCACGTCAACCGTCCCGCTCGGCAACGTCGAGGTCAGGGAGTACCAGGGTGAAGACCTTTCCTCGGTCAACGACTTCCGGGAGAACTCCATCAAGGGCCCGCAGTATATCGATATCGATGAATACCAGCTGCAGGTTACCGGGCTGGTGGAGAACCCTACCAGCTTTACCTACGATGAGGTCGTCAACGACTTTACTCATTACCAGAAAGCCGTTATCCTGCACTGTGTTGAAGGCTGGAGCGTTAAAATCCTCTGGGAAGGCATGCAGGTCCGGGACATAATAGCCCGGGCTGGCCCGCTCGACGAAGCTAAAGTGGTCATTTTCCACGCCTATGACGGCTACACCACCTCTTTCCCCATCGAATTTATCATGGACAATCCCATCATCATGGCCTACAAGATGAATGAGATTGAAATGCCTGCGGAAAGAGGCTACCCTTTCGCTCTGGTGGCCGAGAGCAAGTGGGGTTATAAGTGGATTAAGTGGGTTACTCAAATTGAGCTTTCCGACGATATCAACTATAAAGGCTTCTGGGAAGAGCGCGGTTTTTCTAATTCCGGCAATATTAGCGAAGGATATTTTAATTAATCGGTCTTCCTCCCCCTTTGACACCCCCGCCTGAAAGCTGTTAATCTTTACAATAAATTCAAATATTATACTAAAATAGCGCTTTTATAACGATACAAGAGCTTTTAGTCTACATGAGGCTGAGGGCTTTTTTCTTTTATCCTCTTGACAAATCGTCAAAATTAATTTATAATGGTAAGTATGAATTTTGTAGTTGCTAATAATCTATCAAATGTCTCTTATTTCAATATTATTAGCTATGAAATTATTGTCAAAGCATTACATTGCTATAAATCATTTACCAGTTTCAAACATACATATGATTATATATATATTGATAAATACACGAATTGGAGGTTTCACATGTATTAAGTAGTGATATATTATCATATAAATGGGGTAAATGATCAGTGATTAGAAAGGAGATAATTGATGGTTGACCCTTTGGAAAGGTTATTAGTCGATAGAGAAGAACTTGATCGCGGAATGTTGGCTACTGTCCTCGCTGATTTAGTATATATCGATAAAAGCAGTGGCGGAATTGTCTTGACAAGAAAGGCTGCCCAATTCTCCAAGAAAATACAACTTCTTGTGTATCTTGCAGGTAGGAAAGCTGCGAAAGCTCTGAATATCATAGATAAAGAGGAATCCACTCCCAGTGCTATACAATTAGCATTAGGCATGAGTGGTGGAACAGTAAGAGGGCAGTTGTCTATATTGGCTAAAGAAAGACTTGTTTCCAATACTAGAGGTAGTTACTTTCTGCCTAACTATGCTGTAGAGCAAGTTAAAAATCTACTAGAAAAAGGATGAAAGGAGAAATAAAATGCAAGAGGAAATTCTTAAATTGGCTAAAGAAATCGCTAACCAAATAGAGAAAGAAAAAGGATTACCAGAGAAATACCAAATTGAAACATTCAAGCTTATACTTCAAAATTCACTTGGAATAGGAATGGGAATATCAGGTAAGAAATCAACACTGCCAATTGGGTTAATTGGTGATGAAAAGTCATTTAGTGAATTTTTAAACCAAATCGAAGAACCTAAAACAAACCCTCAGAAATTCACAGCAATCGCATACTATTATGAAATTTATCTCAAGGAAATTAGCGTTTCACAAGAAAATATAATAACTACTATGAAAGAGGCTGGTTTGTTACCACCTAAAAATTTCACTAGAGATATGAATGTTGCGACTTCTAGTAAAAATGCTTTATTAATGAAGGCAGATCCAAAAGATGGTAAAACTGCATGGAGACTTACTAGAACTGGCCGCAGTTTTATCGAGGGTAAAATAAAGCAAGTACAGTAATTTCAAATTTTTGAAATTATATAAGTCATTTACTTTTTGACACCCCTACCTGAAAGCTGTTAATCTTTACTGTAAATAGCTCTAAGGCAGGTGGCCGCCATCAACTCCGCCGAAAAAGAAATAAAAACCCGCTTCCGCTGGAATTATGTTATTGCACCGGTGGCACTGTTCCTGCTTTCCCTGATTCTGGCAGCCAGCTTTTACCCCTTTTTATCGGACGAAATAGCCTATCATTTCCAGAACGATATCCCGGATAGGATAATGTCCCGCGGCGTCTTCATCGGCTGGATGGTCCTGCCGCAGGTCTTCTTCGCCATCCTTGCTATCGTGGTCGTCAGGATAATTATGTTGACCTCGCGCTACCTGCCGCAGCGTAATTCCCCGCTGCCCGACCTTCTGCCATTGATGGGCAATATCATCGCCCTGCCCCAAATCGTCCTCGTTTTTGCCATGATAAGTTTTTTCCTTTACAATGCATATCAAATCAAGTTGATTTCCATATGGATATTTACGCTTATCATTATGGTGGCAGGGCTTATCGTTTTAGGCGTGTTCTTTGCCCGCGCCATCCGGCAGTCCCGCCGCCTTAAAGCTGAAATTCGTCAGGAGTGATACCGATGCCAGAAAAGAAACCGGGTAAATTGACCATGGAGAAACTAGTCTCCCTCTGCCAGCGCCGCGGCTTTATCTTTCCCAGCAGCGATATCTACGGCGGTCTCTCCGGCTGCTGGGACTACGGTCCTGTAGGTGTCGAGTTAAAGAAAAATATCAAGGAAGTTTGGTGGCGTACGATTGTTCAGGAGCGCGACGACATGGTTGGTGTGGATACCAGCATCCTGATGAACTCCAGAGTCTGGGAAGCCAGCGGCCACGTACAGAGCTTTAAAGATCCCCTGGTTGAGTGCAGGGAATGCCACTTGAGGTGGAAAGCCGATGACCTTAAGGAGAACAAGTGCCCCTCCTGCGGCGGCGCCCTTACCGAGGAGCGCATGTTCAATACCATGTTCAAGACCTTCATCGGCCCGGTGGAAGAAGATGCCGCCGTCGTTTACCTCCGCCCGGAGACAGCGCAAGGCATGTTCGTCAACTTTCAGAACATCGTCGATACCAGCCGCAAACGTATCCCCTTCGGCATCGCCCAGCAGGGCCGCTCCTTCCGCAACGAGATTACCACCGGCAACTTTATCTTCCGCAGTCGCGAGTTTGAAATCATGGAGTTCGAATACTTCGTCAAGCCGGGTACGGACGCTAAGTGGTTCGACTACTGGGTGGAGGAGCGCCTGGACTGGTATCTTAAGCTCGGCATCAAGAAAGACCATTTAAAACTACATCATAAGAAAAAAGAGGACCTGGCCCATTATGCTATCGCCGGCGCTGATATCGAATACAATTTCCCCTGGGGATGGGGCGAACTGGAAGGCATTGCCAACCGTACTGATTTCGACCTCAAGCAGCACGCCGCCTCCAGCGGCAAGTCCATGGAATACTTCGATGACGAGACCAAGGAGCATTATGTCCCTTATATCGTCGAACCCTCCCTTGGCGTAGACCGCGCGATACTGGTCTTCCTCTGCGACACCTATGAAGAAGAGCCGGACAAGGATGAAATACGCGTCCTCTTTCATTTCCATCCCGACCTCGCCCCGATAAAGGTAGCTGTGCTGCCTTTGAGCCGCAAGGAAAATCTGGCTGCCTTCGCCAAAGACATCTACAAGACCCTCCGCCCCTGCTTTACCACCCAGTACGACGATACGCAAAGTATCGGCCGCAGGTACCGCCGCCAGGACGAGCTGGGCACGCCCTACTGTGTTACCATCGACTTCCAGTCGCTGGAGGACAACATGGCGACCATCAGGGAGCGCGACAGCATGAACCAGATACGCGTGCCCGTCGCCGCACTCAAGGACACCCTCCTCGCCAAGCTCGCCGGCGAAGACCTCTTTGTCCTGCCGGAAGGCGGCAAGATATGGAAGGAATAATAGAGTATATAGATCTTATTTAATTCGACTAAATGATTGATTTTTCTCTAATAAAGACCATCCCCGCCGATAAGTCCCACTACGAATTTATCTACCGACTGAAAAAAGAAGTTTATTACGATTATATTACTCGTATCTGGAGCTGGAACGAGGACGAACAAAGGCAGTTTTACGCTCAAGAATGGCAGAAACTAAGACCCGATATCATCTTATATAATAATAAACCTATCGGTTCAATTTGCGTCTGGAACGATAAAGAGGCTATCTATATCGAGCGGTTTTATATCCTCCCGGCATACCAGAATAAAGGCATCGGTTCGCACCTGGTAAAGACCATTCTGGATAGAGCGGATAAAGAAGGACTGATTGCGAGATTGCACGTTCTCAAAATCAATCCCGCAATATCACTCTACAAACGGCATGGTTACGTAATAACAGATGAGGATGAAATAATGTACCGTATGGAACGTAAACCCGCCGTTGACAGACCTAAACGTAAATACAAAGCCGTAATCTTCGACCTTTATGGGACGCTGGTGGATATATTTACCCACGGGGAATACTACAACGTTATGGAAACGATGATATCCATTCTGAAAGCGCCTCATGATGAGTTTCTAAAACTCTGGTTCGGCACCGCCGAGCGCCGTGCCATCGGAGTTTTCCGCACGCTGGAAGAAAACCTGCGGTACATTTGCCGCGAGCTCAACATTTCCGTCACCGAAAAGCAAATGGCTGAGGCGAGTCGTATCAGACATGATTACGTAGCTAAATCCCTGACACCGCGGGAAGGCACTATCGAAGTACTGGCATATTTGAAATCGGGCGGTTATAAAGTAGGGCTGGTAAGTAACTGCTCTACCGAACCTCCGGCTATCTGGCCAGATACCCCTTTCGCTACTATTTTCGACGTGACCGTTTTCTCCAGCGCGGCAGGCGTCCAGAAACCAGACCCCCGCATTTACCGCATGGCAACCGATGCACTGGGAGTCAAGCCGGAGGACTGCCTCTATGTCGGGGACGGCGACAGCAACGAGCTAACGGGGGCTGCCGGCGTGGGCATGCACCCCGTTCTTATTAAAGTGCCTCCCGAAGGCAACGATGTCGCCATGCGCACGAGTAAAAAGGTTGACGACTTTCCCTGCCCGTGTATTTCCTCTCTTAAAGAAGTCCTCAATCTGGTAAAATGATAACAAGGGGGAGTTTGAGGGGTGCTATCCCCTCAAGGACCTCCTCCCCCTTCCCTTTGGCAAAGGGAAAAGAAAGGGGGGATAGGATTTGAAAATCATCCACTTTGCGGACTTACACCTGGGTGTCGAGACCTACGGGCGTATCGACCCCGCCACCGGCCTTTCCTCGCGCCTTAACGACTTCCTGGCTGTCCTCGATGAAATGGTCGATTACGCCTTGGAGAATAAAGTTGACCTTGTCCTGTTTTGCGGGGACGCCTACAAGTCCCGCGAGCCAACCCAGACCCAGCAGCGCGAGTTCGCCCGCCGCATCAACCGCCTCGCCACCGCCGGCATACCCGTTTTCCTCCTCACCGGCAACCACGACCTCCCCAACGCTGTCGGCCGCGCCACCGCCACCGAGATTTTCGATACCCTGGCGGTGAAAAACGTCTATGTCGCCAACAAGCCGGACACGCTTAAAATAACCACCCCCGGTGGTGTTGTCCAGATTGTCGCCATACCCTGGCTGCGGCGCAGTTCTCTGCTTAGTCATGAAGATACCAAAAACCTCTCTCTGGAACAGGTCACGCAAAAGATGCAGGAAGCCATCGCGCAGTCCATCAGCAGCCGGGCCGCCTCACTGGACCCCTCCCTTCCCGCTATACTGGCTGCCCATGTATCGGTCAGCTCGGCCAGGGCAGGCTCGGAGAGCATGATGGCAATCGGCCAGGAGCCGGTAATCCTGCAAAGTACGGTCGCCCTGCCCGCCTTCGACTACGTGGCCCTGGGGCATATTCACAAGCGGCAGGTGCTCGCGGAAAACCCGCCGGTCGTTTACGCCGGCAGCCTTGAGCGCATCGACTTCGGCGAGGAAAACGACGAAAAAGGCTTTTATGAGGTAGATATTTCGTCCGGAGAAAAGCCCAGGCACGTCTCTTACGAATTCCACGCCGTTAAAGCCCGCCGCTTCCTTACCATTAACGTTGATATAGGAGCGGAGTCAACCGACCCCACCGCCGCCGTCCTCGCCGCTATCACTATAAATCAGGAAAAGCTGAACGACGCCATCGCCCGGCTGATTATCAGGCTCCCCGCGTCCCTGGAAAGCCAGCTGCGCAACAATGATATTAAAGACGCCCTGAAAGGTGCCTATCACTTCTCTATCGCCCGGGAAATCCAGCGCGAGGCGCGCCTCCGACTGGGCAGCCGCTCTGTTGAAGAAATAACCCCCCTGGACGCCCTGAAAAAATACCTGGAAGCGCATCAGGTGTCACCGGAACGGCAAAAAGTGCTGCTGGAATATGGGGAGAAGCTGATTGAAGGGAAAGAGTCCTAGTCTTTGGCGTCCCAGATGAAGAAAGAAGTCGCCACCGATACAGCGGTCACAGCTATCGCGGAAAACATGAACATTGCATCAAAGGTATATCTCTCGATAGCCCATCCCATAACTGGCGCAAAAATGGCACCGGTGTACTGCATCGTAAAATAATAAACCCCGTATATTGTCGAGCGGTGCCTGGCTGGCGTTTGGCTCATGATAAAGACCTCGGTAACCGGCATGCGGACGGCCATGATAAGTCCCATGACGAACAGCACCAGGTAAAAACCGAAACCCAGCGTAGCCGCCTTCAGGCCGAATATAATCAGGCCGCTTAATATGCCGGTGGCTATTATAACCCTCACCGTCCCGATGCGGTCGGATATCCAACCGCCTACTACCGTGCCCCCGATAATCCCCGGGATAAACATGATGGACATCAACATTGCCGCTTCCGAATCGGTAGTCTTTAAAACGTCTGTCATATAAAGGGCCAGGAAGGCGTTAACCGACATCCCCGCCCCGCCGCCAAGTATCATCTGCACCAGGTAGGCTATCAAGCGCCGTTTATAGCCCGGCTGGGGTGGTTTTTCCGCGGCGGCTCTTTGCCTGGCTGTTTCCGCATGGCCTCTGCCGCCTCGCCTGGTTAGGTATATATAGAATATGAGCCCGAAAATCGCCGTGGGAATCGCCAATATAATGAAAGGCCCGCGCCAGCCCCAGCCCGGCCAGAGTGACATGATGCCGCCGGCGATAAGAGGCGCGACGAAGAAGCTTGAGTTCCCGCCCAGAAGATGCAATCCCAGCGCCCGGCCGCGCAATTTAGGCTCTACCGACGCTAGAATCATCGGGGTGGAGGCCGGATGATAACCGCCGGTCATCAGTCCCATGATAATTATGAATACAATCAGCATAATATAGGTAGTGGAAATGCCGACCAGAATACCACCTACAGCAACGCCTAAAGTCCCTATAACTAATAAAATCACGGGATTGATGCGGTCGGCCAGCCAGCCGGAGGGTAATTGCGACGCCCCTCCGGATAAAGCAAACGCAGTTGTTACTATTGAAGACTGGGGGTAATTTAAACCGAACTCGGTGCGTATCGAGGGAAGCAGAGGGCCGGGCAGCGCCGTCAGGAGGTGATGTCCGAAATGCGCCATGATGAACCATGGCAGTGAGGTCCACATGAAGGAGCGCTGTTTACGTTCCGGTTGCGTAATTAGAGTATCCTTTCAAGTCCGGCGGCTATGCTTAACCGACGTAAAAAAATGATGATAATTGGAATGAAACGGCATATCAGGACATGACTAAACACCGTTTAAATAATTATATAATTCCCCTGTTTAAAATACAAACAATTAGAAAATCTACTCTTGACAAAAGAATATTGATATGTTACGATATATCGCAATAAAGCTGGAGGTGGCAAATTATGTTTCACCGGCCCTTTTTTCACTTCGAAAGGCAGTCCCGTCTCTTTGAAAAAGGCGACTTGAAATACGTTATCCTCAACCTGCTCAAGGACAAGCCCAGCCACGGCTACGAAATTATCCGCGCCCTGGAAGAGCATTTCCACGGTTTTTACACCCCCAGCGCCGGCAGCGTTTACCCCACCCTGCAAATGCTTAACGACATGGGTTACGTCAGCTCATCGGAGCAGGACGGCAAAAAGACCTACACCATCACCGGAGAGGGTAAAAAGTTCCTCGAAGAACAACAGGACGTCATCGATAAAATTGAAGCGCAGATGAAAGAGTGGTGGGAACCCCGTGATATCGACGACTTCCACGACACTGTTCATGACCTGAAAAAAATCGGCCGCATGGTCGGCCACCAGACACACCAACTGGGCGCAGATAAATGGTCTAAAATCAAGGAGGTTGTCTCCCGCGCCTGCCGCGATATCGAGGATATCCTGGAAAAATAACTGGAGCCAGCGATAGTATTCGAACCTGCTACCCGCGATTTACCAAATCGCAGTCTAATATCCTCATCATCGAGCTTATAATCAGCTCAGCGCTCTCACCCAAACAGCCTAACCTCTAAAGCAAGCCCTCAACTCTAACTTACACAGAACCGATAAGCTAGAGCATTCCACACGCATGCTTAGGTGAACCGTTCCAGCCGGGTCGTAAGCTTCTGTCTTGAAACTCCAACTATACAAGCGGTAAAACTATTGGGAGTACGCCTTAAACTTAAGTGCTTAAGTCACATATAGTGTATAATACAACGGTACGCTTGAAACGGTTAAAACCTTATAGAAGACACTATACCGTATGAGAGACCGCTATTTAAAAAATATTACATCTATTTATAAGCGCTTTTCCAAACACATCACGATATACCGGCTCATCGTTGGCATTGGATTTATCGTCACGATGGTCCTGATATTAGTCCCCCCCCTCCAGATGCCCGAGACGGACGACTGGGCATACTATTATGGCGTCAAGAATTTCTCTCAAGGCCAGCTTACAATTGATGATGCGACCCTGTATCAGGAAGCCCTCGAAACTCAACAACATGGTAGTTTTCTGGTTCAATATCTGCCTGTCAGCTACAATAAGTGGGCTCTGGAAAAATCGCCTGGCTGTGTCTTTTATCTGGTGCCTTTTTATAAGATGGGTATTCCGCGGTGGAGCAATGTGCTGCTGGCATTGGGCATGGTGTTCGTGACCTTTCTCTTACTTAAACGCCTGCGAGACGAAAAAACGGCGATGATAGGGTCTTTGCTTGTGCTTTTTACACCAATCAGTATGGTAATGTGTAACCGCATTTACATGGACGCTTATTCATCCCTGGCTTTCCTGGTGATGGGGGCAGGCCTTTATATCTATTATCATCTGGAAAGAAAGAAGCTTAGCTCGCTAAAGGGTGGAATTTTACTTTTCCTGGCTTTCTTTTTCATCGGATGGTCAGTGGTTGCGCGTTATACCAACTTGCCGATAGCAGTAATATTGTTTTTACATCTGGTTATCATCAGGTTCATGGACTGGCGTAAAGGACAAAATACCGGCATCAAACAGGAAATCCTTCCGCTCATCCTGGGAATCGGGCTGCCGATGCTGGTGCTGTTTCTTTACAACTATTTCGTTTTCGGCTCTCCTCTGACAACCGGTTATTCCATTTCCCCTTATCCCATTAAATACGCCTTCCAATTTTGGGGACAGGTGGATATAAATGGTGAATCTATTCCGGTTGAGATATTCCGTTATAATCTGGAGGGTGCCCTGAGGAACTTATGGACAGGCTTTCCGCTATTGATAATCGGTATACCCGGGTTCTTTGTTATTTTGTATCAAAAATTCTTTAAGCGACGCGGCCCGGAGGGGAAATGGTCCAGCCTCCATACCGAATTGCACTGGGACATTTTCTTAGTCCTGATTTGCTGGTTTATTTCCGTTCTTATTATGAATCTGGCATATGAATGGTTAACAGGACTTAGGGAAGGCTGGGGATTCGTTCTCTATAACCGCTTCTACCTTCCCTGGCTGTTACCCGTAGTAGTCGTTTGTGCCCTGATAATGGCTAGATTCCCTTATAAGGTATTAGTACCGGTATTAGTGATAATTTTGGCTTTCGGGGCAATGCTCTATGCTCAATGGGTCTGGAATCTCCACATCCTGCCGGACTGGATGACAAGTATAGACTATTTTCACTACGTTTACCCGACCTGGTGGAGTAAATATTATTATGGTCCATAAATAAAAAAGGTAATATTGGACTGTTATCTAATAGTGACACCAGTTGTTATTTGGCTAATTTTATAATATCGATCCCCCTCTGTTGACAAAATTTTTCTTGTGGATTATTATTCAATAAATATTGAATTGATACTTGAATATCATATTGATTTCCGTTATTATATTGACAATTATGATTAATGCCAATTATGTAACTACCGGACTAACAGATGTTCAAATATGTGGCAAGTTATGCTGCGCTCAATTCGCTATTTACAAATTGCGTGAAATGGAGTTAGCGAATTTTGGGCTAAACGTAGAACAGTCATCAATTCTGCATTTTATTTCTGAACGGGGAGGCGCAACTACAATAAAAGAAATAATAGACAAGACCATGCGCCAGCCTAATTCAGTGTATATTCTTCTCAATAAGATGGTTAAAATGGGACTTATCCATAACAGAAGAGGAAACCAAAGCAAGAGCACTTTAATCTCAATAACCGAACACGGGAAGAGCTTGCTTGAAAAGATAACCAGCATTTCTTTAGAAGAGATATTCTCAGTGCTTCGAGAAAAAGACAGAGTAATCTTATTTGATATATTAAATAGGCTTCTAACCCGGTCGCGCTATTTATTAGGAATCGGATATGTGGCTCCTATAGCAAAACTACTCAACAGCGAAGTACCCCAAAAAGCAAAACCAAAATATAATAAACATCCTTCAGTTAATGCACTTTGGTCAATATTAAATAACACGAGATTTGCCATTTCCCGATTACGTGAACTAGAACTTACCAAATTCGAGCTGACCATGGAGCAGTCTTCGATTCTGCATATTATTGTTGACCATGGCGGTACAGTTACTATAAAGGAGATTATAGATGAGACGATGCATCAGCCGAACTCGGTATATATTCTCCTGAACAGGATGAAAAAAATGGGACTTATCTATAAAACCGAGCAAAAGAAGAGTGGTAGCTCCTTAATCTCATTAACCGAAGATGGGGAAAGTCTTCTTAAAAAGATCACCAATATTACTTTCAAGGAGACAATCTCAAGACTAAAAGCGGCGGAAAAAGCGAAATTCGTAGAAATTCTGTATAAAATTATCGATAAATCGGGTGAGTTGTTAGGTATAAATTTCCAGCCGCCCATTATGCAGTACCTGGAGGAAGCTAACCAGAATGCAACGATTGAAAGTGCAAGAACCATGTAAGACGTAGACAAACCGATTGACTTGACCCTTTATTTATTTAAGTTTGCTGGAATGTTTGCTTAAAATATCTACAAGCGACGGGGGCTATGCAAAACTTAAAAATTTTCTTCAAAACCGATGAGCTGTTTACTGGCCCTCAAGTTGCCAAGGAACTCAAATTTCACTTCACGACCGTCTCCCAGCTGATTAAAAGAAGTAATGTATTTTTATTCCCTATCCATGGCTTCAATCACCCGTATATAAACGACACCAAGTCTCTAAATTTAAAAATTAAAGAAGGCCAGTGAAATCACTGACCTTCTTTTCTTTATAGGTTTAGTTAACTCTAAAATTAAGGAGGAAAACTATGAAATGGTTAGTCGCACTTGCTATTGCCGTTATGTTGTTGATGGCGATGGCACCCGTTGCTCTGGCAGCTGATCCAGGCATTACTGTCTATGTCAGTGTCAGCGTTGATGGCGAACTACTGGTTGCCGCACAGCCCATTACTGTCACCGATATGACTGTTGACGGCGTCGTCAAGGCAGCCCACGAGGAGTTCTAC
>JAFGOC010000009.1 GCA_016926705.1 Dehalococcoidales bacterium
TGGAGTGGTGACCTCACGGATGTTGATGCCGACTCATCGTTGTTGATGAATTCGCCCAAGGATATCACGGCCAACTGGCATACGGACCTTGTACAGCTTTATATACTAATTGGCGGGGTAGTTGTCGTGGCTGTGATTGTTACCATTATCGTTCGGATTAGAAAGCGTGCCGGATAAAACAGTTGACAAGTTGCCGTATTCGCATGTAATCTAAGAATGAGGAATTTATATGGCATCTTGTCCTAACTGCGGACGCCAAACGCTGAGAACTAAAGACTGGGCTTGCCAGTGGTGCGGTTATCCGCTTGTTTCACGTGCTTATAAAAAGATTGACAAAACTTTCAAGGAGCTTCAGGAAGAGCGTAGCCTTGCTTTGAGGTCGACGCAACCTGCCGAGGAAGCGGGGTTTGCTCCTGAATATACTCCCGAGCCTGCTCCTGAACCGGAACCTGCCCCTGCCACGGAACCTGTTTCTATGCCCATACCTGAACCCAAACCGGAGCTGGAGCCGGAGGCTCAGCAAGAACCTGCCCCACAACCCGAAATGCAACCTGAGCCAGAGCTTGAGCCAGCGCCCCAGCCTGCTCCGGAACCACAAGAAGAAGAGACGGTTATTCAGTTGCCGCCTCCCGAAGCTAAAAAAGCGCCCCCGTCTAAACCGAAATCTCGGGCAAAAACTACTAAAGCAAAGGCAACTAAAGCTAAGACTAAGCCTGAACCCGAGGCGGAAAAGGAACAGAAACCCGAAGTGGAACCTGAAAAAGCTTCGGAACCGATGATTACTCCCCCGCCGGAGCCAAGACAGGAGCTGCCGCCAGCCGAGGAACCGGAAGTTAAAGTTGAACCGGCAACTGCCTCTGAAGCCGCGCCTGAACCGGGAACCGCCCCCGAAGTTGCGCTTAAGCCGGAAGATATAAGTGATAATATGCAGGTAACTGCCAACCAGCTTGATGCGCTTTTCCGGTCGGATAAATCCGGTGCTCATGCCAAGCTCACCGAAAAAACGCTTGTAATCAGGGGTGTTGTGGAGAAGGTGTTCGTCAGGGAGCACCTGGAAATCCGCTATATCATACTCACTGGTACCGATAAAAAAGTGACGTGGAGCATGCGCTGCACGTTTGATAAGGAAGAGTCCTCCAAACTCACCCGCCTTAACGAGGGACAGGAAGTGACCGTACGCGGCAAGTACGACGGTTATAGCAAGAACATTATTTTCAAGGACTGTGTCCTGGTCTAGTTACCTACACTCTTGATGATTTCCAGCAATTTGTTCAATATCCGCGCCGTGGCGCCCCAGATTATCGTATCTTCGCATTTGTAGGTGAAGGAAGCCACTTTCTTCCCATCCAGTATTTCTGTGTCCGGCTTCATGCAGGACTTTTCCAGTAGCGCTTTTATGGGTATGCTGATTACTTTTTCGACCTCCTCGCTGTTGAGCGTGAAGCGGTAGGGCCAGGGTATCCTGGCCACAAACGGCGTCACGATAAAGTTGGAGGTCGTCGTTATCTCGTCGTCCATCTCGCCCAGTATGGTAACCTCTTCCCGGTGTATGCCTATCTCTTCCTCGGCTTCCCGCAGCGCGGTATCCAGCAGGTTTTTGTCTACCTTATCCCGCGTCCCCCCGGGGAAGGATATCTGACCTTTATGCACTTTAACCGTCATCGTCCGCCGGATAAAAACGATGCGGTACTCCCCGTCTTGCTGGTAAATCGGTACTATTACGGCTGACTCCAAACGTTGTTTATCGGTGATATATCGCCTGGTCCTCTTTGCGAAGAATTGCTTCAGTTCCTCTTCCATCGACCCTATATTATAATGCTGTTTGGTGAATTACAAATTGACTTAATGCTAATTTTTCTAATAATCATTTTTTAATTTTTTATCTGTGCCTTTTATTTTTGTGCCGATTCCTTACCTTATACGGCATCCCGTATGCCAATCGGGAAGATTTGATTTTTGATTTTCCCCAACCCCTCCCCATTGTGTATAATTTAACTGTCTCCGCAGGAGGGTTGAGTGGACTTTAGCTTGAACGAACAGGAAAAAATGCTGCAAAACCTGGCAAAAGACTTCGCGGAAAAGCAGGTCGCTCCCCGGGCAGCGGAAATCGACCGCACTGGTGAATTCCCGCTTGACCTGGTTGAAGAAATGGGTAAAAGGGGCTTCCGCGGCCTTCCTTATCCTGTTGAATATGGCGGCGGTGGGGCTGGCTACGTAGGTTTCATTTTAACGCTGGAGCAAATCTGCCGTGCCTCCATGACCGTGGGCGCTATCGTTTCCGTCAATACCGTATCGGAGGAGGGAATTTTCCGCTTCGGGAATGAGGAGCAGAAGAAACGACTCCTCACTCCCTTGGCGAAAGGGGAACTGCTGGGCGGCATTGGCTTCACCGAGCCGGATACCGGCTCCGACCCCCGTATGGTCAAGACGGTCGCACGCCGCAGCGGCAAAGGCTGGGTTATCAACGGACAGAAGATATTCATGTCCATGGCCTCCTTGCTGGACTTGGTGCTGCTATTTGCCCGCCGCGAAGACGCGGACGACCTGAATGCCTTCATCGTGGAATCGAAAAGCAAAGGCTTTGCCGTCCAGGAAGTGCTGGAAACGATGGGCTTAAGAGGACTTGGAGCTTCTATCGTCAATCTCGATGATGTTTATGTTCCGCAGGGGAACTTAATCGGCAAAGAAGGGCAGGGCTTTGACATTTTGTTGGACGCTATCAGTGTGGAGCGGATGAGCGTGGCGGTGCAGGCGGTGGGCGTGGCCCAGGCGGCGCTGGATTTGTCTATCGATTATGCCAAACAGCGCCAGGCGCAGGGCAGGCCTATCGCCCGCATGCAGGCAATACAGCAGCCGCTGGCGGAGATGGCCTCCCGCATTGAGGCAGCCCGCTGGCTCGTCTACCGTACTGCCTTCCTCCGTGACCAGGGGCAAGACATCCAGTACGAATCGTCGATGGCTAAGCTCTTTGCCTCGCAGGTGGCGGTGGAGGTCACCCGACTGGCCATGCAAATTCACGGCGCTTACGGCACGATGAAGTCCCTCCCCGTGGAACGGCTCTACCGCGACGCCAAGATGACCGAGATATATGTCGGTATTTCTGAAGTGCACCGCAGCATAATTGCTAATAAATTACTACGATGAAAAACATCATTACTAAAATAAAGGGATGGTATCGTGGAAAATATATCCCGCCTCCAGAAAACGCTCTCTATTTGGGCCATATGGAACAGCCTTTTCTCGCCAAAGTAATTAAATTAACTGGTTGGCTCATTGGAAATGGATATTAGGTTTTATTGTTACTGTAGCAGCTCTTATTGAAACTATTGTTAATGTTGTTGAAGGATAGGTTGTTTAGTAAGGACATTTAAATATAATGTTATTATCCGTATAAAAACCATACCGACAAAAGTCGGTATCCAGTGATTCAGAATGAGCGAATATTTTATTTATATTCTAGCAAATAAACGTAATGGGACTCTTTATACAGGTGTCACTAATGATGTATTGCGTCGGGTGTATGAACACAAAAGTGATATCGTAAAGGGATTTACCAGAAAGTATGGCATTCATACATTGGTGTATTTTGAACAATGTGATGATTATGATGCGGCACTTCAAAGAGAAAAACAAATCAAGGAATGGAAAAGAAAGTGGAAATTAGAATTGATAGAAAAAGTTAATCCTTTTTGGCGAGATTTGTATGATGAGTTGTTGGCTATAAATTAGTCCAATACCACTGGATTCCGGTTTTCACCGGAATGGTTTGGGTATTTGTATAGTATTGAAAGACATGAAAAAACACTTCACATTTATAAAAAACACCGGAGCCGCCCGCGCCGGCGAGCTTAATTGCCTGCACGGCAAGGTATTCACGCCCGTATTCCTTCCCGTAGGCAGTCAGGCCACCGTCAAGACCCTCACCCCCGGCGATATTAAGGTTTTAGGCTTCAATATGCTGCTTGCTAACACCTACCACCTTTATCTCCGACCCGGCATAGATGTTATTAAAAAACTGGGTGGACTGCACCGCTTCATGGCCTGGGACGGCGCTATACTGACCGACAGCGGCGGCTACCAGGTATTCAGCCTCTCCCCCCTCTGTAAAATCAGCGATGAGGGCGCTGAATTCCGCTCTCATATCGACGGTTCCGGGCACTTCCTCACCCCCGAGCTGGCGGTGAAATATCAGGAAGCTTTAGGCGCCGATATCATCATGGTGCTGGATGAGTGCACTGCTTACGGCAACAGCAAGAAAAGAGTTCAGGAAGCTATGAAGAGAACGCACAGCTGGGCGGAGCGGTGCCTCGAAGCGCATACGGATAATAGCCAGGCGCTCTACGCCATCGTGCAGGGGGGCATGTTCCCCGACCTGCGCCAGGCCTCGGCGGAATATCTCACGGGATTGGACTTTCCCGGCTACGCCATCGGCGGTTTGAGCGTCGGCGAGCCTAAGGAGGTCACCCTGCCCCTCGTCGAGCAGACGGCCGCGCTGCTGCCGCAAGATAAGCCCCGCTATCTCATGGGCGTCGGCGCGCCGGAGGACATCGTTGAGGGTGTGGCGCGCGGTATCGATATCTTCGACTGCGCCCTGCCGACCCGCGTCGCCCGCAACGGCGCCCTTTTCACGCGCCATGGGCGTATCAATATCAAACGGGCCGCTTACAGTAAAATGGACCGTCCCATCGACCCCTCCTGCGACTGCTATACCTGCCGCACCTTCTCCGCGGCTTACGTGAGTCACCTCTTCCGCAGCGAGGAACTGCTGGCTTTACGGCTGGCAACCATCCATAACCTACGCTTTATCGGCAACCTTATGCGTGATATCAGGAAGTCTATTCTTGACGGCACTTTCCAGTCCTTCCGACAGGACTTCATAGCCCATTACCACACCACCGACGAACAGACACGTGTCGAACAAAAGGGGAGGTGGCTAAGGGGTAGGGGAAATAAAGTCGATTAAGTTGAAAAAAGGAAAGTGTTATTCTAAACTTGCATATAGATAGCGGTTATTATAAGAGAGGTTCACCATGCCCAAAGATAAAAAAGAAAAGAAACACCTGCCGCCCATTAAGCAGGGTGACAAATTTATCTGTCCGCACTGCAAAGCGGAAGTGCCGGTCAAACAGCATTGCCCCACCTGCAGCCTGGAAATAGACTGGACAAAAATCTAGTTACCCCCCGTGTATCACGTAAACCACGTTCAGCTTGTCGCCGTCTTTAAGCGGCAGGTTCATATCCTTGGGGTAAACGCTTTCTCCGTTGATAAAAAAGTCGTAAGAATGCATCAGGTCGCCGTCCTTGTTCAGCATCATTCTCTTTAAGTCCGGGAACTGCCGCACCAGGTCGTGCAGGCACTCGCGGACGGTCTTGCCTTTGACCTTCATGTTCAACACACCGCCGGTATACATACCGAAAACCGACGATATTTCTACATCTACGCTCATTGCTTCTTTCCCTGTTTAGTTTTCTTGCCGCAGACTTCACAATTGGGGTCACGGTTGATTTTAAACTCGTTGAATTTCATCCTCAATCCGTCGAAGTTTAAAAGCCTGTTGGTCAACAACTCACCCAGCCCTGTAATATATTTGATGACCTCCGTAGCCTGGATGCAGCCGATGACCGCCGGTGTTACCCCGATGACCGGGAATTTCTCTTTCGGTACAGTCGTGCCGTGATACAGGCAGTTAAGGCAGGCGGTCTTCCTCGGTAGGACGGTCATTGCCCGTCCCTCGAAGCCATAGACCGCCCCGTGAAAGAACGGGATGCCTTTTTCGACCGCTGTCCTGTTTAAAAGGTAGCGGGTCGGCAGGTTGTCCATGGCGTCAACGATTACATCTGCGTCGCTGATAAGTTTAGATATATTAGCCTCGGTTATCGTTTCGGCGATGGTTTCGATTTTTACGCTGTGATTGAGTTTGCCCAGCTTGGCCGCCGCCGATTCCGCCTTACGTTTCCCGATGTCTTCTTCCCAGTGCAGAACCTGCCGGTTGAGGTTGCTTAATTCCACCTTGTCGTGGTCGGCGATACGCAGCGCGCCGATGCCCGCGGCAGTCAGGTAAATAGCTACCGACGAGCCCAGTCCCCCCGCCCCCGCCAGGAACACTTTAGCCTTTTTAAGCTTTTCCTGTCCTTCCTCACCGAAACCGTATATTATTATCTGGCGGTCGTATCTCTGCAGTTCTTCTTTGGTAAGCATAATCTTACCTCGCCTGATTAGATTGTCTCGCTGTCTATCCATTCCAGATAGTCGCGGCTGCCGCCGACGATAGGCAGGGCGATTATCTCCGGGATGCGATAGCCGTGGAGTCTCTTCACCGACTTTATTACCTCGGGCAGCAGCGACTCTTTGGTCTTCACGATAAGCAGGCTTTCCTCGGACGCCTCGAGTTTGTCTTTCCACCAGAAGTGCGAATTCACTTCCGGGACAATATTGACGCAAGCAGCCTGCCGCCTCTTGACCAGTATTTGAGCGATTTTCTGTGCTTCTTCCGGGTCTTTAGCGGTAATGAAAACTACAATGAATTTCTTCTGTTCCATGTTGCTAAACTATTTCCAGCATACGCTCGACGGGTATCAGGGCTCTTACCCGTATTTCTTCCGGTACCCTGACTTCCGGCGTCAGTGTTTCCAGCGAATCGAGGACTTTTTCCAGCGTGATTTTCTTCATGTTGGGGCATATCGCCTTGTTTGAAGCCGGGATGAATTTCTTGCCGGGATTTTCCTTGGTCAGCCGGTGCACGATTTCAACCTCCGTGCCGACGATTAGCTCTTTGACATCATCGCGGGCGGCGTAGCGCACCATACCGCTGGTACTGGCTACTTCGTCGGCCAGAGCGATAACGTCCGGGCGGCATTCCGGGTGCACCACCACTTTGGCTTTGGGGTGCTCTTTCTTACGCTGGATGATGTTCTCCGGCAGTATCTTAACGTGGGTGGGGCAGTAGCCGGGCCATAGGTGCATCGGTTTACCAGTCTTTTTGCTGATATAGTCGCCGAGATACTGGTCCGGCACGAACAGTATTTCTTTGCTCTTAATAGCATTGACTACCTTCACGCCGTTGGCGGAGGTGCAGCAGTAATCGGATTCTGCTTTCACCTCGGCGGTTGAGTTGACATACGTAACGACGGTAGCGCCGGGCAGTTCTTTCTTTTTCTGCCGCAGCTGTTCCGCTGTAATCATATCCGCCATTGGACAGCCGGCGCTGGCGTCCGGAAGCAGCACCTTCTTCTGCGGATTCAGAATCGAGGCCGTCTCCGCCATGAAATGCACGCCGCAAAAAACGATGATATCGGCTTTTGTCCTGGTGGCTTGCTGGCTTAGCTCCAGCGAGTCCCCTCTGAAATCGGCGATGTCCTGCACCTCTCCCCTCTGATAGTTATGAGCGAGGATGACGGCATTCCTGGACTTTTTCAGTTCCTGGATTCTCTTTATGGTGTTGCTTGCCATATTTTCATTTTACCCTAAAAGCAGCATTAATCACAGTGTATGCGGCTGGCGCCGGAGTAGATTTTCATGCCGGCTTCTTTAAAGACGCGTACGGACATGTCTGTATTCATAGTTGTACCAGCGTCCCGCACAAAGCCAACCAGCGTTACACCATTTTCTTTGGCCAGTTTCACCCCCCGGTCGGTGACGGCAGCTTTGGTGGCGATGATAGGAATACCGGCACGGCAGATTTTTCCGACCATTTCTGATGTCATCCGCCCGGTGGATGCGATTACAGTTTCATTCAGGGGAATGCCCTGAAGGAGGGCGGTGCCGATGACTTTATCCATCGCATGATGGCGCCCGATGTCCTCGGCTATCGCGACGGGCTCCTTGCCGTGGAGGAAGAGTCCGGCTGAATGCACGGCTTCGGTCTTGTCGAAAATTTTTGATTTCAAAACAGCGTTGACGCAGTTAAATATATCTTCTTTAGTTACTTTAAGAGCAGATTTGATTTTGTCTTTGACGGGCTGTTTGACAATTCCTTTCTTCAGGATAATATCGGCTGTGTTGTTTGTGATAATTAAAGACTTGATGTCCTTAGCCTGGTTGATGATGCCCTGCGAGAAAAGGTGGCCTACCACGAGTTCTTTTACCTGCTTGCCCAGTAAAGTGACCAATTTAGCATGGCGGCGCCCGTTGATGTTGATGATGAGCGACGTCTCCTTGATAATGTTTTCTGAAACGGCAGCCACCCCTTTATCGTTAACTCGGGTGATTTTAACCTTTTTTAATAATTTATCCATTTTTCCCCATTATTATAATATCGCCGGGCTTGATACGACCGCCGCGGATAACCCTAGCGAAGACCCCTTCTCTGGGCATGATGCAATCGCCCACCTGTTTGCGGATGGCGCAGGCGGCGTGGCATTCCTTGCCTATCTGCGTCATTTCCAGTACCGCTTCTTTGCCGATATTCAACCGCGTGCCGACGGGTAGGGCAGCAAGGTCAATATCTTTAGTCGTGATGTTTTCCGCGAAGTCGCCCGGCTTTAAGTCCAGGCCTTTGCCGCGCATCTTGTCGATGCTTTCTATTGCCAGCAAACTTATCTGCCGGTGGGTAGTAGTATCGGCATGGGCGTCATCGACTACCCCGTATTCTTTCTTGATTATTATTTCCGCAACGGGTGTTTTCGCTGTGCCTTTCTTTTCGCTGCGGCATACCGCGATTACCGATGGCATACCTTATCTTCCCTTTCTGATTATCGTGCCCCCGCCGATGACGGTATCCATGTCATAAAACACTACCGACTGTCCCGGCGTGACCGCCATCTGCGGCTCGGTGAACTTTGCATAAACACTATCTTCGCCGCGCGGGCTGACCTCCGCCCCCGCTTCCGTGTGGCGGTATCTTATACTGGCTTTCAATTGAGTCGGTTTTTCCGGCATCGTCCCGCCTGTCCAGTTCAAGCTGTCGGCTATCAGCACATCGGCGTAAGCCTGCTCTTTACTTCCAACAATTACGGCGTTTTTAGCCGGTTCTATATCAATGACATAGAGCGGCTTTGCGGATGTAATGCCCAGCCCCTTGCGCTGGCCCATAGTATAAAAGGCGATTCCTTCATGCTGCCCCAGCACGTTTCCCTCGGTATCGAGTATCGGACCTGCCGGGGGCATCGTTGTTGCGTGGTCTTTCAAAAAATTGATGTAATCGGCGCCCGGTATAAAGCAGATTTCCTGACTTTCCGGCCGTTTGACGGCAGGTAGCTTTAGTTCAGCGGCGACTCGTTTGACGGTTTCCTTGGTCAGGTTGCCTATCGGGAAAAGCGTGTGCGCCAGTTGTTCTTGGGTGAGTCGGTAGAGGAAATACGACTGGTCTTTTTGCCGGTCTTTCCCTTTTTTCAGCAGGTATCGCCCCGATGTTTTATCCCGCTCGGTGCGTGCGTAGTGCCCCGTGGCTAAAAGTTCCGCCCCCAGCTCCCTGGCTTTTTCCCACAGTACCCCGAACTTGATGTAGCGGTTGCAGAGGATGCAGGGATTAGGCGTGTTACCCAAGCTGTACTCGCGGCAGAAATCGGCAATGATAACCCGCTCGAAGATATCCCGCAGATCGATAGCGTGGTGGGGTATTTCCAGCTTAGTCGCTGCCCGGCGGGCGGACTCGATGGCGTTTTGATTGTTATCGTTATCGGTCAGTTTCATCGTTACGCCGAAAACTTCATGGCCTTCCTGCTTGAGAAGAGCGGCAGCCACCGAGGAATCTATCCCCCCGCTCATAGCGACGGCTATTTTCATTACTTGATTTTCTCCAGGGCTACCTTGGCTGCTACTTCCCCGGAAAGGAACATGGCGCCGAAGGTAGGGCCCATGCGGGGCAGCCCGTAAACGGCGCCCACCGCCATGCCGGTAACGATTAATCCGGGATAACACTCCCCGGTGTGCTCCACGATAAGGTCTTCCGATTTTTCAATCCACATTGCCCCTTCGCCTTTAGTCTTGATGAGGTTGCGTTTTTCCAGCTTAGCCACTGCAGTGGCTTCATGTCCGGTAGCTTCGATGACTACTTTCGCCTCGATAGCTACGGGGTCTAGGGCAGCTACCTGCCGCGGTAGCGAGGCAATCGGCGACCAGTTGATAACAGTCCCGCATACCTTGCCCTCTTTAATTACAAGGTCCTCGAGCATGGTCATGTTGAATATTTTAACTCCTGCCTCGCAGGCGGCTGCAATCAGCGCGGCGCAGGCATGGGGAGCGTCGCAGACTACCAGTCCTTTGGCGACGGTCTTATAAGGCACGCCCAATTCATCGAGCAGTTTTTCACCGGGTTGTCTTACCGTGACCTTTGGCATCAGATACCCCCCGCTCCAGAAGCCCCCTCCCAGGTAGTTGTTGCGCTCGATGAGTACCACTTTTTTACCCGCCCTGGCGATATCACGCCCGGCCACCAGCCCGCTAGGGCCTCCGCCGACAATAATACAGTCGCTTTCGACGTATTCGTTAAACTCTTTGGAAAATTCTTCGATTATAGACCGAGTAATTACTGCCTCGCCAACCGGGCTGAACTTGACCA
>JAFGOC010000085.1 GCA_016926705.1 Dehalococcoidales bacterium
CGTGCGGGCCTTCCTCTTGCGCAGGTTGGCGGCGATGGCGCCCCTTAAAATCTGGTTGGTGCCCTCGTAAATCTGGAGGATTTTAGCGTCCCGCATCATCTTCTCGACCGGGTAGTCGCGCATGTAACCGGAGCCGCCGCAAATCTGGACGGCGTCCACGGTCACTTTCATGGCGGCGTCGGAAGCAAAGACCTTGGAGGCTGCCGAAGGCTCGGTAACGTTTTTAGCGCCGGAGTCCACGTAGCGGGCGGCGGCGTAAACGAGGGCGCGGGCGGCCTCGGTCTGGATTGCCATATCCGCCAGCATCTGCTGGACGACAGGCATGGTAATGAGGGGCTGGCCGAACTGGACGCGCTCCTCGGCGTAGTCGGTGGCGGCCTCCAGTGCCCCCTGGCAGAGCCCCACCGCCTGCGCCCCGATGCCGGGTCGCGACTTATCGAAGAGGCGCATCGCCTGGATAAAGCCCAGTCCGGGTTTGCCGAGCAGGTTTTCCTCCGGCACGAGGCAGTTGCGGAAGACCAGCTCCCGGGTCGCCGATGTGCGGATGCCCATCTTCTTTTCCTTCTTGCCGAAGGTAAAGCCCTCGGTGTCTTTTTCCACGATAATGGCGCTGGAGCCGCGGGCGCCCCTGGTCTTATCGGTCAGGGCGATGACGGTGTAGATTTCCGCCTCGCCGCCGTTGGTGATGAACTGCTTGGTGCCGTTGAGCAAATAGCCCCCCTCCACCTTTTCCGCCGTGGTCTTGATGTTGGCGGCGTCGGAGCCGGCGGTGGACTCGGTGATGGCGAAAGCGGCCAGCCTCTTGCCGCTGGCGATATCAGGCAGGAAGCGGTGCTTCTGCTCGTCGGTGCCGTACTCCATCAGGGTCATGCAGCCGAGGGCGCTGGCGGCGTAGGTAACGGCGATGCCGCTGCAGACCCGGCTTAGCTCTTCCGTAACGAGGCAGAGGTCGAGGCAGCCGCCGCCCAGGCCTTCATATTCCTCCGGCACGAAGACGCGGAACATATCGGCGGCGGCGAGTTCTCTGACGATGTCCCAGGGGAACTCCTCTTTTTCATCCAGCTCGGCGCGGACGGGGAGGATTCTTTCCCCGGCGATGCGGCGGGCGAGGTCTTTAATCGTCTTTTGCTGCTCGGTTAAAAAGTAGTCCAATTCTCACTCCTCCCTCGACGAAAAATGCTTTCACCCTCGATGGTTACTATTTGAGTAAAGGGGCATCAGTGAATTTACAGTTTAAACTAAGATAAATTATAGGGAGTGAGTAGGGGGGAGTCAAGGAGAGGGTTAGTCCATGGGCATAGATGAATATTAACTCACCCCCTTTGTCCCCCTCTCAAACGGCATCATCAGGGTGAATTTTAGATTTTGTTGTTTGAGAGGGGGAGGTATCTGGAGAGGGGGCGCAGCCCCCTCTCACTGCTTACCCCTCGCGCCTAATATCTCCCGTACTCCCTGATTCTTTCGAGCATTTGCCGGTATTCTTCTCTGGTGCCTCTGTCCGGCAGCCTGATGGCGATAATGAGGCCCCCGCTTTTACCGGCCTTACGGCACTTGTCAATCAGCTCCTTGGTGTAATTCTCAACGTCGCGCACGGACCAGAGCTTGGACGAAAGCGGGCCGCGTATCATAATGCAGGTATGCCCGTCGAGGATTTCCCGGGCTTTAATGGCGTCCATGTGCTCCACGGAGGCTATCACCTTACCTTTGGGTAGCTCCAGCATATGCTTCAGTCGGTCGCCGAACTCCGCCTCGAAGAAGGGCACTGGCACATAACCGAGGTCGATGTTTGCCTGCAGCGCCTTCTTCAGTCCCGGCCAGTAGAACTTCTCGAACTGTTTCTCGGACATGAAGACTTTATCGCCGCGCCAGAGAGGGACGCCGGTACGCTTGGGATTGCCCCTCTGCTTGGGGTCGGTCGGCCTGGCATTAGCGATGCGCCTTTCCAGTATCATGTCGCAGGCCTGCAGCAATTTTCCCGGCCGGCGGAACATATCTGCCATCGCCCCCTGCATGCCTCGGAGGAAGCTGGAGACCACATCGAAAGGGGCGCCGCCCACGCCGCCGGTGCCCACGTGGGCGAAGGCGGGGAAACCGAGTTGCGCCAGGTCTTCATAGCCATCGCCGATGGCCTTCCTGAATTTTTCCATCTCCCGCCCGGCTTTATACAAAGTCCTGGCAAGATTAACGAATTCCGGCGAGGCGAACATGGGGGTCATCATTTCAAAACCCAGGAACAGGCCATCGAGAGGGGGGAGTTTGGACAGCGGGGCCAGAGCGCCGTACATCCGCGGCAGGTAGCGGCGAATCATAAAGTCAGACGGGTTAGTCAGGAAAAGGTCGTACTCGTCTTCTTTCATGAACTCGCACTCGCGGAACTGATAGCCGTAATCGGGGGGCAGGGGGCCTCCGGGCCACATCCGGTTCTTCACATCGAGGGTTGTCAGGGCATCGCCGGAGGTCGGCAGGCCGGCGTTGCACATATCGGGCTCAAAGTCCACGGTAATCTTGCGCATGGCCCTCTTAAAGTTGATGGGGTCGTAATATGCCGCCGAGTTGGGGACGCCGGTATAGCTGCTGGTTTTTATCTCGGTCGTCAGCGGGATTCTGTCCGGTGTTTTCAGCTCAATGGCGTCTCTTACCCTTTTTTCTCTCTCCTCGTAGAGCTGCTCCGTGGTCTTGCCCGTTCTCTTCTCGATTTCTTCCTTGAGCGCCTGCTGTTCCTGCTGGTATTGTTTGGCGGCAAGCGAGATGGACATAAAGTAACCCCCTTGATTTAAGGAACTTGGGTGAACTTTAAAGGATTATAGTTCAGTCACGATGAAATAACAAGAAAACTCATTCAGAGTACCTTTTCAACAACCGGCAGATGTCAAGTCCCAGCCACTGCTTTGTCTCTGTGTCCTTCGGGCTGACTGGTTTATCGTTTTCCAGTTTCCAGAGGCCGTCCGACTGTTGATTTTTTATGAACCAGTCGAGTCCTCTCTTGATATCCGGGTCTTCTATGGAAAAGCCTAAAAGCGAGAGAGACTCCAGCGAAGTAAGGAGATTAGGCCACCAGAAAACGAATCGCGTCCAGTATCTGGGGGATTGATAGGACGTATAGGTATCCGGCTTAAAGAAACATGACTTCAATAAAGCTCCGGCGGCTCTGGCTTCATTAAATTGGCGGTATTCAGGGTGGATGGCAAAAGCCCGCAGCACCATGTCCGTCCAGTTGTGGGAAAAGGGTTTTTTCCTATCCGGCTGGACAGCTTCCATGTATTGGGAAGTCAGTTTATACCCGGTATCCCTATCGTATTGGTGGGTTAATATGGGAATCGTCCAACCGCCGTCGTCCTGGCGCATGGAGAGCAGCCACTGCATCCCTTTTTCCACGTGGGGGTCATCTTCATAGCCTGCTTTAATCAAAAGTGAGAGGACGCAGCCCGTATAGTAGGTGGCGTACTGGTTGCCGATAAAGCCGCGGATATCGCCCTCCGGTGTTTGAAAGGATAATAGAAACTCGGCGGCTTTGGGGACGGAGGGGTGGTCTTTTGAAAATTGATATTTTTCTATGAGAATCCTGAAATTTTTAAACGTTTCCACGAGTTCGTAATGGTTGGGGGGATAAATGGCGGGGTTGGTGCCTGACTTTTTCCAGGAGCCACCCGTCTGTTGCTGGCGGAGTATTTTCTGTGGTTCCGGTATTCCCCAAATAGAGCTAACTGGTTCAGCCGGTTCTTTCAGCAGGTCGCGCTTCGTGAAATAGATGATTGCCTTGTTTTGAGAATTAAGTAGCACCGGCACGGGGTCGATACGTAATTGCTTTCGCCATTCAGTCATGCAATTCCTGTAGCTTCTGCATCACCTCATCTACCGTTTCTTCCGCCGTGGAGGCGCCGGAGGTGACGCCGATGTGTTGCTTGCCCTCGAGCCAGGCGGGGTCGATTTCCGCGGCGGTCTCGATGAGGTGGGTCTCGGTGACCTGCCCACAGAGCTCGGCGAGGCGGTTGGTATTAGCGCTGGAGCGCCCTCCCACCACCAGCATGAGGTCGACGCGCCCCGCCAGTTCCAGGGCGGCCGCCTGCCGCTCGCGCAGGTCGTCGCAGATGGTATCGATAACGCGGATTTCCGCGTTTTTCTTCAGGGCGAGGTCGGTGATTTTTTTAACGAATTCCGCAAAGCGGGCGGGTACCTGGGTGGTCTGGGAGAGTATGCCGAGGCGCCGGGGCAGGGGGTCTAAGGCGGCCACCGCCGTCTCGTCGATGGTAGCAATGCCTTTGCCTTTGGCCCAGCCCAGGATACCCTTGACCTCCGGGTGGCCGGCGTCGCCGTAGATAATCACGAAGAACCCCTCTTCCGCCAGCTGGCGGGCGGCGGACTGGGCCCGGTGCACGTTGGGGCAGGTGGTGCTGATGACCTCGTTGTGGCGGGCGAGGATTTTTGCTTCTAAATCAGGGCTGATACCGTGCGAACTGGTGACCACGGCATTGCCCTGAATTCCGTCGATATTATCCACCACCTTGACGCCGCTTTTCGCCAGCTTTTGCAGCACCTGCTGGTTGTGGACGACTGCCCCCAGGGTCTCGATGCCGCCGCGCTCGCGGGCCAGCTTTTCCAGCGTGTTGATGGCGCGCCTGACCCCGAAGCAGAAGCCGGTCTTGCGGGCCTTTTCAATTTTCGGGCATTTCTTAGCGGTCATAGACCCCCCGGTATTCCTTGGGCAGTAGCTCGGCGATTTTATACATGATGGCATCACAGAACTGGTTGCGCTGTTCTCTGGTGGGCTTGCCGTTACAGGGAGGGGGATAAATCGGCTTGCCGATGGTAATGGAGATTTTAGGATGGTGAAAGAAAGCCCATTTCAGGTTGCGGATATATTGTGTGCCGGTAATGCCCACGGGTACCACGGGCAAGCCGTGGCGTAAAGCTAGGAGGGCTGCGCCGGGCGACGCCGGCTGCATGCGGGCACTCTTACTACGGGCACCTTCCGGGAACATTATCAGCGAAACGCCGCCGGCCAGCCATGCCTCTGCCATCCGGATAGCCTCCCTATCGAAAGTGTTACGCTTGATAGGGAAAGCCCCGAAGTTTTCCACCCAGTAGCGCGACCATTTATTATGCCAGAGCTCCTCTTTAGCCATGAAGACGCACTTAAACGGGATAGCGGCCGCCATGACGGGCGGGTCGGCGATATGCAGGTGGTTGCAGCAGACTATTACCGGTCTTTCTTTGGGCAGGTTTTCCCTCCCCTTTACCACCCACCAGAAGAAGGGTGCGGCGAGGATGCGTATTAACACCCGCCCGAAGTAATAGACCCAGTGTATGCGCGGTTGCATTTGGTAGTAATTATATATTGCGGGAGGGGAGAGGGCAAACGGAGATGCGATATAGATTAAGATAAAAGGTTATAAAATCTCTTTAAAACTTTAAGACACATGATGCAGGTTTGTAAATCTTATTTCCCGGTGCCAAAATATTAGTGTAGTGTTTTACGTTATTCTGGCGGTCGTCGCTATTATATCCGGAGCTGTGGCTTCTCTTGCCGGTTTTGGTATCGGCAGTCTGCTTACGCCGCTACTGGCAGTTGAAACAGGATTAGGTATCGCGGTAACCGGCGTTTCAATCGCCCATTTCTTCGGAACGGCACTGCGTTTCTTTTTACTAAGGAAGCACATTAATGGAAAGATACTGCTTAGTTTCGGTCTGACCAGCGCCGCCAGAGGACTTATCGGTGCGCTGCTTCATAATGTGTTTCAAAACATCGTGCTGACGATTGTCTTCGGTTGTCTGCTGATATTTGCAGGCACATTGGGGATTATAGGCATCTCTGAAAAATTAAAGTTCAAAGGAGCTGCCGTTTGGATTGCAGGAGTTGTATCCGGATTTTTCGGTGGTCTGGTAGGTAATCAGGGAGGTATCCGGTCGGCGGCTATGCTTGGGTTCAAGCTAGATAAAGACCAATTTGTTGCCACAGCAACCGGTATAGCTCTTATTGTCGACGTGGTAAGAATGCCGGTTTATTTAGCCACGCAATCAGCTGAAATAGCTTCAATCTGGCAATTTATACTGATAGGGACTATAGGAGTAATAATCGGCACATTAGGCGGGGAGAAGATACTGAAAAAACTGCCGGAAAATATATTTAAGAAAACAGTCTCTGCTATCCTTGTCTCAATCGGTATCCTGATTCTTATCCAGAGGTAACGGCGGACTAAATCTCTTTAAGCTTCCTCTTTATACCGGGTATGGCGTCCGCGGCGGCCTCCTGGCCCATCAGAATCATCTCGCCGGCTTTTTGAAAGTCAGCCGCTCCGATTCCCTTTAGATCCGGCTCGATGACGATATCGGCATCGGCCAGGGAGTTGCGAGCCACGGTGTATGTGGTGATGTAAATCGACTGCATCATTACGTGGAAAATATTGGGCTCTTTACGCGCCTTGATACGTTTTTCGGTGGACTGGCTTATGCGGTCGGTCACCCGTGGATTAACATTCACAGCGATAATAAAATCGGCGCCCATCTGCTTTACCGTGTCCACCGGCACCGGGGTAGTCAGGCCCCCGTCCACGAGGTATCTGTCCCCACGTTTGGCAACGCTGAAGATGCCCGGTACGGAGATGCTCGCCCGCAGCGCTTCCGTCACCGACCCTGTGGTGATGACTATTTCTTCGCCCGTATCGATATCCGTAGCCACGCAGGAAAACGGAATTTTAAGTTTGCTGAAATCGATATCGCCGCCGATGTATTCGGCCAGTAATTTTTCAATTTTCCCGCCCTTGAGCAGGCCGCTCATCCGGAATGAGAGGTCGAAGAGCGACGCCATCTTTTTCCAGTCGATTGACAGGGCGTGTTTTTTCACGATATCGCTGTCGCGGCAGCAGGCGTAAACCGCCCCGATGATAGCCCCGGCGCTGGTGCCGGCAATAATATCGATGGGGATGCCTTCTCTCTGGAGGACGTCAAGCACCCCGATGTGTGCCAATCCCCGCGCCGCCCCGCCGCTTAATGCCAGGCCAACTTTCTTTTTACGTCTTGGACCCATTAAAATTCTCCGGCTTGATAATAGACTAATTCTATTATATCACCTGTTTTTACCTTACCCCCTGTCCCCCTCTCCAAACGGGTTATTTGAGCAAACCGTTTTGTAATCTGTTTGGAGAGGGGGAATATAATTTTAAGAGGGGCTGATGCCCCTCTTTGACACCCTGTTCAGGGTATTGGCGTCTCCCTTTGTAAAAGTGAGACAGGAGAGGGATTTTCTCCTTTTATTCCCACAGCTTTTCGAGGTCGGTGTCGGTTGGTTTATCGGCAGTGGATTCTCCGCCGGAGGTGAAGTCCTTGTAAGAGGCGGCGGAGCCGTACTCGCGGGGCCGGAAAGCCACCGGCATCGGCACGGCGTGGCCGAAGATAAGCGCCTGCTGCTTGGGCGCCAGGCGTGCCAGCACCGCCTTAAGCTCGTTCTTGCCGGAGATGCCGGCTAAAACGCTGTCGATATCCCTTTCGTTATCAAGGAGGCAGGTGATTTTAGTGCCGAGCTGGGACATCACCTCTTCGTTAATGCCGCTGGGGCGCTGGTCGATGACGAGCAGGCTGACATTGTACTTGCGCATCTCGCGGGCGATGGTGCCGAAGATGGTCTTATCCGCCACCTCCGGGTTGAGGAACTTGTGCGCCTCCTCGATGGTGATGACGAGAGGGCGCGGCTTCATGGCGTCGGAGTCGGCGGCGATGGCTTCTTCCATCCTGTGCTGGTAGCTATCGTAAATGCGGCGCGAAAGCAGGTTGGCGACGAGCAGGTAGGCGCTGATTTC
>JAFGOC010000086.1 GCA_016926705.1 Dehalococcoidales bacterium
ATTAAGTCCGGCTTTGAGCAGATAATCATGGTGACCTCCGCCAGTAAGCGCGCCATCGAGGACTATTTTAAAGGCTCGCCCGAGCTGGAGAAATACCTCGCTGCCAGGGGTGAAGACGACCTCCTTGAGCGGATGGGGGATATAGCCGGCATGGCCGATTACTGCTACGTCCTCCAGCGTGAGCAGAAGGGACTGGGCGATGCTGTCCTGACGGTGAAGGTTGTCGTCGGCGATGAGCCTTTCGCCGTGATGCTGCCGGACGACGTTATCGATTGCCGCGTGCCTGCTTTGAAGCAGCTCTTGGCCGTCTATGAAAAACACCGGTGCGGCGTCATCGCCGTGACGCCTGTGGGCGACGAGGATATCGGCCGGTACGGCGTCATCGAGCCGCAGAAGGTAGCTGACGGCGTCTATCAGGTCTTGGGCCTGGTGGAAAAGCCGGAGCCGTCCAAAGCCCCGTCCCGGCTCGCCATTGTGGGACGGTATATCCTGACCCCCCGCATCTTTGACATCTTAAAGACCACCCCGCCCGGCAAGAACGGAGAAATTCAACTGACCGATGCCCTTAACCAGCTCCTCAAGCACGAGAAGCTCTATGCCTGCGAACTCAAGGGCACCCGCTACGACGCTGGCACGCCTCTGGGCTGGCTCAAGGCCAACATCGACCTCGCCCTCAAGCGTAAAGATATCGGTGCGGAGTTCAGGAAATACCTTAAAAAATTACCGTAAGTTTCACATTGTCATTGCAGTTCCTTCGGCAGAAGGACGTGGCAATCTCTGCCTTTGCTTTTTTATAACGTCATTCCGTAGCGGATTTAAATCCATTCTCCTTACCCCCTTGTCATGCTGGAGTCCCGATTTATCGGGGCGAAGCATCTCAGGGTGGGGTGGTATTTCACCTCAACCCCTTTTCTCTAAATATATTTGTCAACGGTCTATGCGTATGTCCCGTTCGGAGAGGGGGCTAGGGGGTAAGGAAAAAACAATCAACGTATAAAATATCCTCCCTCATTGACAGTTCACAGGTCTTGCACTTACAATCATAGGTAAATAATGCACTTGCTTTTTCTGGAGTCCGGCAGATGAACAGCGACGAATTACGCTCGGCTTTTCTTAAATACTTTGAGGAAAAAGGACACAAGGTCATCCCCTCCTCCTCCCTCATCCCCAGGGGCGACCCCACCCTTTTGCTGACCAGCGCCGGCATGGTGCAGATTAAGCCGTATTTCCTCGGTGAGGCAACCCCGCCTAACCCGCGACTTGCCTCCTGCCAGAAGTGCTTCCGCACCAGCGATATCGAGTCCGTCGGCGACCCCACCCACAACACCTTCTTCGAGATGCTGGGTAATTTCAGCGTCGGTGAATATTTTAAAAAAGAAGCCATCGCCTGGTCGTGGGAGTTCGTGACCGGGCGCATGAAAATCCCCCCGGCAAAGCTCTGGATTACCATCTACCTGGACGATGACGAAGCCTTTAAACACTGGCGCGCTATCGGCATCCCGGAAAACAAAATCGTCCGCTTCGGCGAGGAAGACAATTTCTGGGGCCCCGCGGGTAGCTCTGGACCCTGCGGCCCCTGCTCCGAGATTCACTACGACTTCGGTATCGAGCAGGGCTGCGGCAGGCCCGATTGCCGGCCTAACTGTGAGTGCGGCCGTTTTACGGAGCTGTGGAACCTGGTCTTCCCGCAGTATAACCAGGACGAGTCCGGCAAACGCACGCCCCTCCCCCGACCCAATATCGATACCGGCATGGGACTGGAACGCCTGACGGCGATAATGAACGGTAAAAAATCTATCTATGAGACCGATTTATTTGCCCCGCTGCTGGATAAGGCCGGCGAGCTGGCGGGCAAAAAATACGGCGCTAAGCCTGACGACGATACCGCCCTGCGCGTGGTCGCCGAGCACGGCCGCGCCGTTGCCTTCCTCATCGCCGACGGCGTCCTGCCGGATAACGAGGGGCGAGGCTATGTCCTGCGGCGGCTCTTAAGGCGGGCGGCTTTATTCGGGCGGCGTTTGGGACTGGATAAGCCTTTCCTTTCAGAAATCGCTAAGACCGCTATCAAAAAAATGTACCATGTTTACCCGGAGCTCAAGCAGCGGCAGGATTTTATACTCAAGACTATCACGCTTGAAGAGACGCGGTTCGAGGAGACCCTGAATACTGGGCTTGAGATTATTGAGGACCTAGTAGAATATCGAAAAGCCAATAAAGATGTATTACCAGAGTTGATTAATTTTATGCGTGAAAATAAACCTAGCCCAGAGAATACGGGTAAACTCTTAGAACAACATGGTTTTATAGGCGGTGGTGAAGAATTAGGTAAAGAAATAGCAGCAGACTCTATTTCTCGTTTGACTTATGATTATCTTAATTCTTTGGAAAGCGGTGATGAAAAAGACATAGAAGAAGAGCAAAGATATATAGAAAATTGGCCTGTTACTGCCTCAGGAGAAGAAGTTTTTCAACTCTACGATACCTACGGCTTTCCCGTTGAACTTACCAAAGAAATAGTCGCTAGAGAGGGCTTTTCCGTGGACATGGAGGGCTTTGAAAAAGAAATGGATAAACAGCGGGAGCGTGCCCGCGCCTCGCATAAATTCAAAATGAAGTTGGTAACTGGAAAACCTAATGTATCAATTGCTGACGTTAAATTTGTTGGTTATGATTCCCTAAAACATACGTCAGATATTGCTGGTCTTGTAGTTGATGAGCCTATAAATACAGTATCGAAGGGACAGAAGGTTGGGGTTATTCTTTCCGAGACTCCTTTTTATGCTGAAATGGGTGGCCAGGTAGGTGATACTGGTGAGATATTGGGGCCAAATGGTCGTTTTAAAGTTACCAATACTGTTCGTGTTCCACCTGCCAACGATGTTATTGTTCATCAAGGTCATGTTACCGAGGGGTCTTTAGCCGTCGGTGAAGAAGTGCAGGCTGTCGTGGACACCGAGCGCCGCCGTGATATCGCCCGCAATCATACCGCCACCCACCTCCTCCA
>JAFGOC010000087.1 GCA_016926705.1 Dehalococcoidales bacterium
TCATTTACCATCTTATAGAACACAATGTACCATTATGTTATACTAATTTCAAGTGAAAAAAGTGGATTATTTGGATTCGGAAATACCATTCAGGCACGGAATATTTTAGTCATTTTTTCTGTTGCAGTCACATGTCTAAATATCAAATCACCAGCGTCAGCCCCGCCGCCACCATGAATCTCGGTAAGAAAATCGGGCAACTTCTTAAGCCGGGCGGCGTTATTTCTTTGATAGGGGAGCTGGGTTGCGGCAAGACTCTCATCACGCGCGGTATCTGCGGCGGACTCGGCGTGCCCGCGCGGCAGGTCAACAGCCCGACCTTCCAGCTGGTGAACGAATACAGGGGCCGACTGACCGTTTTCCACATCGACCTTTACCGTTTAAGCGGCATCGACGACAGTATCGATATAGGGATTACGGACTATTTTTCACGGGCTAGAGAGGGCATCATGGTAATCGAGTGGGCGGAGAAAATAATAGACCTTCTCCCCCCCGGCCTCCTGAAAATAGAATTTGACATAATATCAAAACAGAAAAGGCATATCGTGTTATCTTCAACTTCCCGCAGGTTTGCCGGTCTCTTTAAGGAGTTAAGGGGAAAATGATAGTCCTCGGCATCGATACCTCCGGTTACGTAAACGCGGTAGGCCTCGCCGATGGCACTCGAGTGCTGGCGGATGTAGCTTTCCCCGCAAAAACAGACTCGCTCGAGCAAATCGTTGACAATATAGATTCTGTTCTTAAGAGTGCCGGCTTAAGTCTTGAAGACATACAGGGAATCGGGGTGGGGCTGGGTCCCGGCTCCTGGACGGGCATCAAAGTGGGCGTAACCGTGGGCAAGATGCTGGCTTTCAGCGCTGATAAACCCGTGGCCGGCATCCCCACGCTGGAAGCCCTGGCTTACGCCGCCCGTAAGAAGTCTCTGTTCATTTACGCCGTTATCAATTCCGGCGTCGGGGATACCGTTTACGCCGCCCGCTATCATACGAGCAAGAACGGCGTTTCTCAAGAGGGAGAGTATTTCACGGGTAGCATAAAAGATTTAGTCCCCCTGATAAATGAACCCGTTTTACTCGTCGGCGGCGATATTAAGCGGTATCGGGACATTATTCTCAAAGAAAATCCTTTGATAAGAAATAAGGTGAAAGCTTTGGAAGCCCTGCCCTCCGGCGCCGCCGTTGCCTGCCTGGCCGCTGTCCGACTCGCACGAGGCATGAAAGATAACCCCCTCTCCTTAACCCCCCTTTACCTAAAGGAATCTACGGCTGAAGTTTTTATTAATAAATACAAAGTGAAGTAATTATGCTCATTTTAGGTATTGAAACGTCCTGCGACGAGACCTCGGCGGCGCTGGTGGCCGATGGTACCAAGATATTATCCAGCGCCATCGCCACGCAGCTTGACCTGCTGAAAAAATACGGCGGGGTGGTGCCGGAGGTCGCCGCACGACGCCATACCGAGCTAATCGGCTACGTTATAAAGGAAGCCCTTGATAAAGCCGGTAGAACGCTCGACGATATTGAAGCCGTCGCTGTTACTTCGCGCCAGGGACTTATCAGTTGCCTGATGGTCGGCGTGGCGGCGGCTAAGTCCATCAGCTACGCTAAAAATGTCCCTCTTATCGGACTGCATCACATCGAGGGCCATATCTTTGCCAATATCTTGAGTCACCCCGAGATGCCGTTCCCCCACGTCTGTCTGACCGTCTCCGGAGGGCACAACATGCTGGTGCACGTTCAGGAAAAGTGCCGTTACGAGCTTCTGGGCACCACCCTTGATGATGCTGCCGGTGAGGCTTTCGATAAAATCGCCAAGTTCCTGGGGCTTGGTTTCCCCGGCGGGCCTGTCATCGATAAGCTGTCGAAGCCGGGTAATCCAGAAGCCTTTAGTTTCCCCCGCCCCATGATAAAAAACAAATCGTTCGATTTCAGCTTCAGCGGCTTGAAGACGGCGGTCATCAATATGTTCAAGGACAAAATCGCCCGCGGTGAAAAACTCCCCCTCCCCGATATCGCTGCTTCTTTCCAGGAAGCTGTTGTGGACACGCTGGTCGCCAAGACCCTCCGCGCCGTGGAAATGAAGGACTTGAAAGTCGTCAGCGTTACCGGCGGTGTTTCCGCCAACAGCCGACTCCGCCAGGTCTTTACGGAAACCTGTAAAAGGAAGGGAATAAAAGTATTTTTCCCTGATTTATCCCTCTGCACGGATAACGCCGCTATGATTGCGGCCGCCGGATACGCTAGAATGATGTTAGGGGAAAGGTCGGATTTACGTCTTAACGTGTTTCCCAACGCTCCGCTTGGGGGATGATATGAAGACGAAAACGGAAAAAGTCGATGCCGCCAGTCCCGACGAAAAAATACTGGAACACGCCGCTAACCTGATAATGAAGGGGGAGGTAGTCGTTTGCCCGACGGACTCCGGCTATGCTTTCTCCGCCAATGCCCTGGATACCCGCGCCATCGCCAAGGTCTTTTTCCTTAAAGGGCGCGCCTCGTCCAATCCCATCCATGTCGCTATCAACTCTATTGAGGAGGCGGAAAAGTATGCCCATTTTAACGACGCCGCCCGTTACCTCGCCGTCCATTACCTGCCCGGTGCCCTGACGCTAGTCCTGCCGAAAAAGGATACCATTCCTGCTGCGCTGGTGGCCGGACTTACTACCGTGGGTATCCGCATCCCGGATAACCGCGTGATTCAACGTCTGGCGGAAATCACCGGCAGGCCCTTAACGGCTACCAGCGCCAATATCAGCGGCAGGCCGGGGACCTATTCCATCGAGGAAGTCGCCGCGCAGCTGGGGGAGAATCTCCAGCTGGTGGCTATGGTGCTCGACCAGGGCCCCTTGAAAATACGTGAGGTATCTACTATCGTCGACCTGTCCTCCAGCCCGCCCCAGCTTGTCCGGCAGGGCCGCATCAGCTGGCTGGAGGTACGTGAGACGTTATTGATGTTTGAGAGGTCTAAAGAGAAAAAGAGTCCGTAATAAAATCAGGAGGTTTTTCCGTGCGTATTGCTGTCGGCAACGACCATCGAGGCTGTGAACTTAAAGTACCCGTTATTTCCGTAATTATGGATTTAGGCCATTTTGTCCACGACTTCGGCTGCTTTACCGAGGATGCTGTTGACTATCCAGACATCGCCGAGAAGGTGGCAGAGGGCGTTATCAAGGGGGAATTTGACAGGGGTATCCTGATTTGCGGCACCGGCATCGGCATGTGCATCGCTGCCAACAAGGTGCGGGGCATCCGCGCCGCCCAGTGCTACGACGTCTTTACCGCCCACCGCGCTCGCCTGCATAACAACGCGCAAATCTGCTGCCTGGCGGCGGAAGAAGACCCGGCTAAAGTCAAGGTCATCGTCGAAGACTTCCTCAAGACCGAATACGAGGGCGGCCGCCACCAGCAGCGGATTGATAAAATCAAAGAAATCGAAGACAAGCAGTGCCGGTAGACTTCTCTCGTGAATACCGGCGTAAGCTCATCTCCGCCAAAGAAGCCGCCGGACTCGTAAAAAGCGGTATGTGGGTCGACTATGGCGCTATCTGCGGTTTCCCCTCGCTTATCGACGAAAAGCTGGCGGCGCGTGCCGCAGAGCTTAAGGACGTGAAAATACGCGCCGAACATTCCCATACCGTTATCCCCCGTCACGACCCCTCCCAGCAGCATTTTATTCATAATTCCTGGTTTCTCGGAAAGGTGGAGCGCGAGTACACTAGGAACGGTGCCTGCTCTTATATCCCTTTCGGTCTGGGGGAGGGGCCGCGCATGTACCGCCAATGGCTTAAGGATGCCGTGGACATCACTTTTATTGAAGTCACGCCCATGGACAAAAAAGGCAATTTTAACTTCGGCGCGGCGGTCACGCGCCAGAAAGCCGCTTGCGAGGTGGCTAAGAAGGTCGTTCTTGAAGTCAATGAGTATATGCCCTGGGTCTTCGGCGGCTATGATGAGTCTGTCGGTATCTCACAGGTGGACCATATAGTAGAGAACTACGAATATAAAATACCCGAGTTTCCCGCCGCCGTTATCACCCCGCAGGATGAAGCTATCGCCGGTTTATTGGCGGAACAAATTAGCGACGGCGCCACTATCCAGTTGGGGGTGGGCGCTATTCCCGCTGTCGTCGGCGAACTGCTTATCAAACAGAACTTAAAAGACCTCGGCATCCATTCCGAGATGTTCAACGACAGCATGATGGAGCTTATCGAAGCGGGCGTGGTCACCGGCAAGCGCAAGACCCTCGACCCCGGAAAGTCGGTCTTCTGCTTCGCTGCCGGCTCGGAAAAGCTGTATAGATTTATGGATAAGAATCCCGCTTTAGCCGGCTTCCCCGTCGATTACACCAACGAGCCCTATACCATCGCCAAGAACGATTATCAAATCGCTATTAACGGCGCTTTACGCATCGACCTGCGCGGCCAGGTCTGCTCGGAGTCGGTCGGCACGCGCCAGATTTCTGGTACCGGCGGTCAGCTGGAGTTCACCCGCGGCGCTTACATGTCCAGAGGGGGTAAAGCCTTTATCTGCCTGCATGCCGCGCGTAAAGACGATAACGGCAAACTGATTTCAAATATCGTCCCCACCCTTGAGCTCGGTGACATGGTAACCGTCCCCGCCTCCGATGTCTCCCGCGTGGTCACGGAATACGGCACGGTAAACCTGAAAGGATTGAGTGTCTGGCAGCGCGCTAAGGCCCTTATCTCCATCGCCCACCCCTCTTTAAGAGATGAGCTGACTCAAGCTGCAATTAGTGCTGGCTTCATTACCAGGGGGACGGTGGGGCTGGGGTGGTGAATGCTGAAGAAAAATGTTTGATGGTTAATCTATATGACCAAGCAACGTGCAACCGCTGGCAAGCCAACTGTACCATAATTCTGGGTCTTCGGTATACAATTTAGCCATCAACACTACTCCTTTGGTGAAGATTTCGGTATCATAAATAACGTCATTTCCGTGTATAAAGTCGATATCTTGGCCCCCAAGGAAAACCTCTAACGTATTATAATCACTTGGGAAAATGGCATTCTGCACGCGCTGATTCAGAATTTTGGCGTTTTCTATCGCTTGAAGCGGACTATCATGCAACAGTGCAAGCGCGATATAATAACCTCTTTCATCTTTGCCATATCCTGTGCCGAACGTTAAGTAACTATTTAAAGGTTGTCCTTTGTCGTGAACAATATACATAGTATACCCATAGGCCAGAACATCATCGGCAATAATTGCTATAGAAGCACCTAATTCATATAACGCTTGTGCTGCCAGCGCGTATTCTGGGACATCAGCTAAACTTGGTATATTTTCTAAACTGGAATCTATCAGAGATTCAATATCCTGGACTGTGCTGGCAGCGAACAAACGCCCATCGGTAATCGCTATTGGAAGAGCGCGTCCTAGCTGGTCTAAGTGAGGAGCATTAAATCTATCTTTCACGTGGGTTTCATTGCCGCTATACCAATTGTGTATCGTGATGTCTTGATAATTTTCAGTGGTGTAATTAGCTCTTGTCCATTCCGGCCACTCTTCACGGTTGTTTAGAGTGGCCCCGGTTTTTTCAGGTTTAAATTTTCCAATGGCAGCTACCATTGTCTTATATACATAACTATCGCCTAGAGCTTCTTCAATAAATATAAATTCTACATTGGAAATTTCTGCATCTACATCAGCGAAATCATAGCCTATATATTCATCATGCATGGTAAAACTTGCCGTAAATCGGCCATAACCAGTATAGAAAGAACCTAACCAGATGTTAGCTAATTCACTCAAACGTTCTTCAGGTAATTCATTAATTATAAAGACTATCAGGTCTTTCAGGCTAATCGTTTCTCCATCGGGTGTATAAAGGGATATTCCGCCCTTCTCAAAGCATGATTTATGGTCAATAAGAACAAAGCCCCCCAACTCTGTAGCGGTTGCTGGCACCATGGATAGCAATTTGATGAATACGTTCTGTTCCTCTGTTTTCGTACAACTGTCTGGCGAGTACAGGAGAATTATAAGTATTACACTAATTACTAAATACGTAACCGATTTTCTTAAGTAATTCATTCCCTTAGCCGTAAATTTTTGTATTACGCTGAGATTATAGCACATATTTGGATAACTATATCTTGATTTTTACCTTTAATACTACATTTCCCCAGCTTGACAATAAACTCTTTTCCGTGCTAAATTTAGTTACGGGCTTCAAGCTAAAAACCATTCCCGGTCCGTCTTGACAGACGGTTATTTTTTTAGTGGAGCTTGAATAAAGGATGGAAATATGAAAAGCGACGCTGTAAAAAAAGGTGTGGAAAGGGCGCCCCACCGCTCCCTTATCTATGCGCTGGGCTGCACCCCCGAAGAAATGGATAAGCCGTTTATCGGCATCGTTAACAGCTTCACGGACGTGGTTCCCGGGCATATCCACCTGCGTGAAATCGCCGAGGAGGTAAAGGAGGGCGTGAGTGCCGGCGGCGGCGTGCCTTTTGAGTTTAATACCATCGCCGTTTGCGA
>JAFGOC010000088.1 GCA_016926705.1 Dehalococcoidales bacterium
AAAATAACGGCCATCAGAAAGCCGCCGAGGAACATTTAAAGCGCAGCGATGCCCTGATAAAGGACTGCACGAAGCAGGTTGAGGCGCTGGAAAAAACACTGGCCAATACGCCCAAGCCCAGCGAAATGCTGGACTGGAACTCCGTGAAGCTAGAGGACCTTATATAAGGTCGAAACTTTAAAACCTTTAATCAAGCAGGATGCAAGCCACTACACATCACCCGGGATGAGCGAGTGCATAACGGCATCGTGCATCACGTCACGGATATTGATACGGTTCCTTAAAACCCCCTCGCGCCTGGCGCCCACCTTTTCCGCCACCCGCAGGCTTCTTTGATTGCCTAATGCTATGCCTATCTCGATGCGTTTCAGTTTCAGGACTTCAAAGCCCCACTTAGCCAGCAGCCTCGTGGTCGCCACCGCGACGCCCTTACCCGTACGGCTCGTCCTCACCCAGTAGCCGAGGTTAGCTTTCCCGTTCCTCTCGTCGATTTCATTAAGCCCGCACCCCCCGAGCATATCGCCGCTTTGCATATCGAAGACGGCGAAATCATAGGCAATACCCTTTCTCCACTCTTTCGGGCGCTTTTTTATCCAGTCTTTACTTTCCCTGATGGAATAATTTTCATGGGCAAAAGGCAGCCAGACACTCATCTCATTGACAGATTCACGCACCGCGTGGAAAAGCTTATCTACATCGCTCATCCGATAAGGGCGCAGTAGGATATTGCCATCGGTCAGTTCTATTTTCTTACGGTCAGGTTTAGTATCACCCATAATGTCCATATATTACCCGCCGCTGAAAAACGTGTCAATAACAGCCAGCATATATCTCCTATATAAAACCTTGAATTGTCTTTTACTTAATGATAAAGTTTATACGATGCGTAAGAGCGTATTCTCTATAATACGGCAGAGGAGGTAGCTATCCTTTCCTGCAGAGGGTAGCTTTTTTAATGCCCATGACCGATAAAATCAAGCTGACAATCGACGGAAAAGAAGTTGAAGTAGAAAAAGGGGTTACAGTGCTGCAGGCAGCCCAGAGTGCTGGCATCTACATACCCACCCTCTGCTACCACCCCGATTTGCAGCCATACGGCGGCTGCCGTCTCTGCATCGTCGAGATTGAGAAGATGCGCGGCCTGCCCACCGCCTGCACCACACCGGCCGCCGACGGCATGCAGGTCACGACCAAAACACCGCGACTTCAGGAGTTAAGGCGCGCCTTCTTGCAACTTATCCTGACGGAACACCCCAATGCCTGTCTTACCTGCCACCGGCGCGAGCGCTGCAAACCCAACGATATCTGCCTGCGCGAGATAGCCGTCACCGAGCGGTGCGTTTCCTGTCCAAAAAACCACAATTGTGAACTCCAAGACCTGGTAGATTACATCGGCATAGGCGAGGATTTGACGCTGCCGTACGAATATAAAAATCTGCCGGTCGATTTGACGCGTGAGCCGCTCATCCAGCGCGACTACAACCTCTGTATCCTTTGCGGGCGCTGCGTGCAGATGTGCGCCGATGTCCGGGGAATCGGGGTTTACAGCTTTATCAATCGCGGCTTCGATACCGTGGTGAGTACGGCTTTCGACAGACCGCTGCAGGACTCCGGGTGCCGATTCTGCGGCGCCTGTGTAGAGGTATGCCCTACCGGCGCGCTGATGGACGCCGAGTCGGCCTTCAAGCCGGACAAAGGCTGGGAAGAGGTGGCCGTTCCCTGCCAGCACGCCTGCCCGGCAGGAATCAACGTGCCGTTATATGTCTATCTCACCGGGCAGGGCAAATTTCAGGAAGCGCTGGCGATTATCAGGGAAAAGGTCCCCTTCCCGGGAACGCTGGGGCGGGTGTGCATTCACCCTTGCGAGGAAGCCTGCCGCCGCAGCGCTTTGAACGAACCCATATCAATAAAATTTCTCAAGCGCTTCGCCGCCGACCGTGATTACGGCTTCTGGAAGCATTATTCTAAAAAGCTTCCCTCTACCGGTAAAAAGGTAGCCATCGTCGGGTCGGGCCCGGCGGGGCTAACAGCCGGGTATTACCTGGCGAAAGCCGGCCATACCGTCACTGTCTTCGAGCAGTTTTCCAGAGCAGGAGGCATGATGCGCGTGGGCATTCCCGACTACCGCCTGCCGCCGGAGGTGCTCGATAACGAAATCGATGCTATCAAGGACGCGGGGGTAGAAATAAAACTGAACACAAAAGTGGAGTCTGTTGACAGCCTGTTCGACCAGGGTTACCAGGCCGTTTTCCTGGCTCCGGGGGCGCACCGCGGCCAGGGTCTCGGTGTTGAAGGTGAAAACCTGCCCGGGGTCTATGACGGGGCTTCGTTCTTAAGAGAAGTTAACCTGGGGAAAAAGATAGACGTAGGCCGGAAAGTGGTGGTAATCGGGGGAGGCAACGTGGCTATTGACAGCGCCCGGGTGGCTTTACGGCTGGGGGCAAAAGACGTGCATATTATCTACCGCCGCACGCGTAATGAAATGCCGGCCAGTCCGGAGGAAGTGGAGGCGGCCCTGGAGGAAGGAATACAAATAGATTACCTTAGAGGGCATATCAAAGTCTGTAAAAAAGGCGATTGCCTGGGCCTTACCTGCAACTGCATGGAGCTCGGCGAGCCCGACGCCAGCGGACGTCGCCGGCCGGTGCCGATAAAAGGTAGCGAGTACGATATTGAATACGATACCATCATCGCCGCTATCGGGCAGCGACCGGAAATACCGGATGGTTTCAAGGTAAAGACCGGCAGGAATAGCACGATACAGGCCGACAGCATTACCATGGCGACCAGCCGGAAGGGGGTCTGGGCAGGAGGCGATGCCGTGACCGGTCCCGATTCTGTAATAAGGGCGATTGCCGCCGGGCGGGCGGCTGCCAGCTCAATCGATAAACACCTGGGCGGGAGCGGGGATATCGATGAGGAACTTACGCATGAAAGAAAGATAGGTATCTGCGCCGGCATCACCGCCGAGGACTTCACCGGGCAGACGCGCGTTAAAATGCCCCACCTCCCCGCCGAAAAGGTTACCGGTAATTTCATCGAGGTGGAAACGGGGCTACTCACCGACGATGCCATCGCCGAGGGCAACCGCTGCTTCCAGTGCGGCTTCCGCAGCCAGATAACCCCAGCGCCACGTCCACCCGAAAAAGCCAGGAGTGCTGAAGAGCCGGATAAAGCGGAGACTACTGCTTAGTCTTTTACCATTGGTAATCATTATAACCCTATTTCTTAATACAATCGGCAACTGACATCCTGCATCTGAAAAGAGGTAATAGAGCTAATGACCAGCCATGCCGGTGCCAGGGTCAGTAAAAATATCATCCTTATCATCTCAACGATAACAGCCTTCATCCTGCCGTTCCTGGTAGCTTCGGTGAACGTGGCGCTGCCGGTAATGGGACGGCAGTTCAGCATGGAAGCGGTGGTGATGAGCTGGGTAAGCACCTCCTATTTCCTGGCGATAGCCATGGTCCAGGTACCGTTCGGGCGCCTTTCTGATATTTTCGGGCGTAAGAAACTCTTCATTATTGGACTTGTAATTACTACTCTTGCTTCGTTCCTGGGAAGTTTTGCCAACTCCGTGCCGATGCTGATTGTCAGCCGGGTTTTTCAGGGATTCGGTTCCGGTATGACCTTCAACAATAGTATTGCTATTCTTTCTTCCGTTTTCTCCCGCGAGGAAAGAGGCAAAGCCCTAGGCATAAGCCAGTCGGGCACCTATCTGGGACTGTCGTTGGGGCCGCTTATCGGTGGTGTCATGACAGAGCACCTGGGATGGCAAAGTATTTTCCTGCTTAGCGGTATACTGGGTATTTTCCTGATAATACTTGTTTTTCAGGGGATTAAGGCAGAATGGCGAGAAGCCGAGGGGGAGAAGTTCGATATCGCCGGCTCGATAGCATATTTCATCGCTATTGCCCTGTTCATGTATGGATTTTCCAGCCTGCCCACGATTACCGGCATCATCCTCTTCGCGGCAGGGGTACTGGGCATGGTCTTCTTTGTCTGGTGGGAAGTAAGAGCACCCAGCCCGGTCTTCGACCTGTCCTTATTCCGGCGGAATCGTGTTTTTCTTTTGTCCAATATTGCGGCCCTGATAACCTATATCTCCACATTCGCGGTGAATTTCCTCTTGAGCCTGCATCTGCAGTATATCAACGGCCTCACACCAAGTGAGGCCGGGATGGTACTCATTGCCTCTTCAGTGTTAATGACCATCTTTACGCTGCTTTCCGGATTTATCTCGCAGAAGTTTGAACCAAGGCTGGTGGCTACTGCCGGTATGGCGTTGAACTGTGCGGGGCTGATTATGCTTATTTTCCTGGGGACTGCCACACCACTCTGGTATATTATTATCGCGCTTTGCGTTTACGGCACGGCCATAGGACTGTTTGTCTCGCCCAATACCAACATCATCATGGGGTCTGTGGAGAGTAAAGTACTTGGCGTGGCTTCCGGGACGCTGGGGACGATGCGCACGGCCGGGATGATGTTGAGTATGGGTATCACCATGATTCTGTTCTCTTTATACATCGGTGGGGCAGAAATCACCCCCGTTTACTATCCGGAGTTCCTCTCCAGCGTGAAGGTGGGGTTCATTATCTTTGCGGCGCTGTGTTTCGGCGGAGTAGTAGCGCAGCTGGCGGCCCGCAGTCATAAAAAGTGACTGATTTAATCACCTCTATTTTTTTACCACTAGTGAAAATCACCGGATTATTCGTACGTTTTTACAGCAATACATGTTAAAATAGCACAGACACTCCCGACAGCACAGGAGTAGATTGTGGAAGGTCTGGAAATAGGTCTCGACCTGCTGATAGTCCTGGTGACGGCTATCGTTGGAGG
>JAFGOC010000089.1 GCA_016926705.1 Dehalococcoidales bacterium
CCGGCGCCGTGCAGCAGGGGGTTCTCGGTATCGCAGCCGCCCGCTTCATCGGTCATCGATATGCAGGCGTAAGCCAGCTTGCCGCCACAAAACGGAGGGCAAAACCTGTCCAGCACTACTTTATTTTTTGCCATTATCGCCGGCTGTACCATCATCCCGGCGTTGATGAGGACGACCTGGCTTATCCCGGCGTCGCCCTTGGCAAGTTCCTCGCATATAATGCACTGGGTCATATGTGACAGACCGCCTCCCCCTCCGTATTCAACCGGATATCCCCCCGACTGTATCTTGATATCGACGAGTTTTTGGTGGACTTTTTCAACCAGCTTATAGTCGGAGTCCAGCGCTTTTGTCACAGGTATAATTTCTTTCCTGGTAAAATCCCTGATTGTCTCTCTTATCTGTCGGTCTTCTTGGGTCACCAAATGCTCCAGGTTCACAGTAGTCCTCCTCAAAAACAATTATTTATGTATCTGCCAAATCCCAATAAGATTATTAGAATATGAGAATTTTGTCAAAAAATGACCGGTCTGAAATGTAACGAGGGGTTTTTTGGTAGGCCGTGCAGGATTCGAACCTGCGACCAATGGATTAAAAGTCCACTGCTCTACCAGCTGAGCTAACGGCCCGCGGAACGTAATTCCAGACTTTAATTCTAGCAAATCGGCATCCTCCCCGCAACCTTTACCCCTCCCCATACGGGGCGTCTAAGAGGGGGCGCAGCCCATCTTCAAATATTTACCTTGCCCTTCGTAGCTTTAGCGCAGGAGGGCCCTTTGTCTAAACTCCCCCCTTTGCGCTATAATAGCTTCACACATGAATACCACCGACGAGCAGTACATGCGGCTGGCGCTCAAGCTGGCGCGCAAAGGCCTGGGCAGGACCTCCCCCAACCCCATGGTCGGCGCCGTCATCGTAAAAGACGGCCGTATCATCGCGCGGGGGTATCATAAGAGCTTCGGGCTCGACCACGCAGAGGTGGCGGCGCTCAAGAGCGCTAAGGAGGACGTCGCCGGAGCCACCCTTTACGTTTCCCTCGAGCCCTGCCGCCATCACGGCAAGACCCCGCCCTGCACCGACGCCATTATTAAGGCTAAAATCGGGCGCGTCGTCATCGCCATGCTCGACCCCGACCCCCGTATGCGCGGCGAGAGCGTGAAGCTCCTGCGGCAAAAGGGGATTAAGACCGCCATCGGTGTCCTGGAGGCTGAAGCCCGCGCCCTTAACGAGAAGTACGTCAAGCACCGCGCCACCGGCCTGCCTTACGTGACGCTCAAGTGGGCGCAGACGCTGGACGGCCGCATCGCCGCCGCCGGAGGTTCGACCACACGTATCAGCTCCCCACCCTCCCTCAAGCTGGCGCATAAGCTCCGCGCCGTTCACGATGCTATTTTAGTGGGCGTAAATACGGTACTCAAGGACGACCCCCAACTTACCACCCGCCTTGTCAAAGGCCGGAACCCCCTCCGCATAATTTTAGACTCCCGCTTGAGAGCCCCCCTCGACGCTAAAGTGCTTAAGGACCGGGACAAAGCCGGAACGCTGGTCGTAACCACCCCCCGCGCCCCCGCCCCAAAGCTCGCCGCGCTCAAGAAAACGGGCGTGGAAGTCCTGACCGTCCCCCCGGATAAAGCCGGCCGCGTGGACTTAAAGAAATTGCTCGAAGCCCTTGGAAAAAGGGACGTTTCCTCCCTGCTGGTGGAGGGCGGCGGTGAGGTGATTACCTCTTTCTTAAGGCTGGGCATGGCGGACAGGCTGGTGGTAATCATAGCGCCTAAAATCCTGGGCAAAGGCACCGACTCCGTCGGCGACCTTAATATCACCGACCTAGCTAAGGCTTACAAGCTTAAGTTTGATAAGGTGTACAGAAGCGGGGAGGATATAGTGGTGGAGGGGGAGGGGAATAAGGGAAACTTTTTAAAAGAAATCACACAAACAAAATAGGACGTTTATGTATTGACAATGATGATACCATTGATTATAATAATACCTGCGTCTGGGATGAGTCGCCAAGCGTCTCATCTTGGGGCTTATAGCCTCAAACCCAGTCGCTTTTTTATTTGGAAATAAGGAGGTGACTTTTCATGTACTTATGTTACATAGATGAATCTGGAACATCAGATATTCCTGGGAATACATCACATTTCGTTCTCGCCGGATTTTCCATTCCAATACAATATTGGAAATCTTGTGACAGAGATATCGAAACGATAAAAAGAAAATATCATTTAGGTAATACTGAAATCCACCTTGGTTGGATTCTCCGCCCTTATCTTGAGCAAACTAGGATAGAAAACTTCGGAAGGCTCAGCTATTCAGAAAGAAGATCACAGGTTGAACAATTTCGTAAGGCTGAACTATTTAGATTGCAAAAAGTAAAAAATAAGAAACGATACCATCAAGTTAAAAAAAATTTTAAAGAGACTAATGACTACATTCATCTCACTTATGATGAGAGGAAAGAATTTATTAAAGTTATTGCACAATGTGTCTCAAAATGGGGTTTTGCGAGGGTATTTGCGGAATGTATAGATAAAGTATTTTTTGATCCGTCTAGAAGGACTCAAACCCAGACTATTGATGCACAATGCTTCGAACAAATTGTTTCCCGTTTTGAACATTTTCTCCAGCTTATAGGAGTTAATAATCCAGAATTATGTTGTGGTTTACTTATTCATGATAATAACCAAACTATTGCCAAGAAACATACAGACTTGATGAAGCAATTTCATCAACAAGGCACAATGTGGATCAGAAGACTAAAAGCAATTATTGAAACACCATTGTTCGTTGATAGTTCTCTTACAAGTATGGTACAAATTGCTGATCTATGTGCTTATTCTTTCCGAAGGTATCTTGAAAACAATGAAACTGAGCTATTTGACCTAGTATTTCAAAAAGCAGACACAAAAGATGGAGTTGTTGTAGGAGTTAGACATTACACACATTCACAATGTAATTGCAAGATTTGTGCCTCACATAGAAAGGGCAAATAGAATAGTTTTTCTCTTCCCCACCCCCCACCACCTCTCCAAAATCCCCTTCACTTTATTCCCCGCCCCCGTAACTAAATCTCCCTTTATCCCTCTTTTTCTAAGAGGGAAACTGGAGAGGGAAATAATCCCCTCCCTTCCTCGTCTCCCACTTTGTAAAAGGGGGATTAAGGGAGATTTCACAAATTATCTTCAATTACCTCAACAACCCCGTCTATATTTTCTATCACATCGGTATTGATAAACCTTAACATCCTTAATCCCATACTCGCCATATATTCATCTCTGCCCCTGTCATATTCAATAACTCCCGGAGTTAAGTGCTGCCCCCCATCCACCTCTATTACCAGTTTCGCCTTCGGGCAGTAAAAATCCACGATGTATCCGCCCAAAGGTTTCTGGCGGTAAAATAACAGGCCCCTTAGCTGTCTCATCCTTATTTTCGACCATAACAATAATTCGGCATCGGTGGAACTCTTCCTAAGCTGTCTGGACGGCTGTTTTAGCTTCTTATCATACTTTTCCAAAACAACCTCCCTTTTCCAGTCTCCCACTTTGAAAAAGGGGGATTAAGGGGGATTTTATATTATACCACCCGCGATAAAATCCCCTTGCTTTTTCATTTCTTCTGTGGCTAAACTATTCAGAATATGAAAAATAAACAATTTAAACTAACTGTATATTCATTGTTGCTAATAACACTATTATTAACGTCAATTACTATATCGGGTTGCTACTATGATCGCGGGCCAGTAGACGTTATTATTGAAAATAAAACGGATCAAATTCTTATCATACAACCATACGGTGAAATGCACAGGATACAACCGGGTAATATATCAACTCTTACTATGTGGGAACAAGATGAATTCCCAATAATTATGAGAAATACCCGGGGCGAAATTGTATTTGAAAAGTATTTTAGTTACAATGAACTCAAAGAGCAGGATTTTAAGGTAATAATACCTCCTCTAGAAAATTAAGTCCCCACCCCCCCAAAAAGCGACAAAATCCCCTTCACTTTATCCCCTTAACCCCCTTATAATGGGGGAGAGGCAGGGGGATTTTCCCTCTCTTAAAATAAGGTTAATAATCTGGACGGAACGAATCGAGGCTAAATTGGTGAAACTAATCAAAAATCAACGAAACGAATCGAAGCTGATTTTATTTTTTTTCCGGTGTTTTAGCTACAAAGAAAATAATTTTTAAAATAGCCCTTTTTACAAAACGAATAACCCCGGCGGGGAAATCTCCCTTTCGTAAAGAGCCTGCCCCGTACTTGATACGGGGGAGAGAAAGAGGGTTTTTAACTAGCACTTGGTATAGCCGCACGCCGGGCAGTGGTAGCACCCCTCCGAGAACACCAGCAGGTTCTGGCACTCCGGGCACTGCTTCATCTGCCCCACCACGCTCTTCGATAGCCCGTAGTCTTCCGTCCTCGGCTTGTCGTCGGCGCTGATGTGCTTCTCCAGCACGCTGGCGATGGCGTCGGCGCAGGAGAGGATGGACTTCCCGTTCTCCCAGGCGATGGACGGGCACCGGATGCCCCGTAATTGCTTGACTACTTGAGAGACATCGACGCCGGAGCGGAGGGCTAAAGTAATAAGGCGGCATATAGCTTCCAGCTGGGCGGTAGCACAGCCGCCGGACTTGCCGAGGGTAGAAAAAACCTCGAAAATCCCCTTATCATCGTAGGCGACGGTAATATAGAGATTGCCGCAGCCGGTATTCACCTTGGTAATCGTCCCCCTGGTCTCGGAGGGACGATTACGCGGGGCGCGTGCAGCCGTCTCTTCCTCGGTCTTTTCCTGCTTCTTGCCGGTCGTCAGCACCTGCGTGTCCCGCGAGCGGTCGCGGTAGATGGTAATCCCTTTGAGCCCTTCCTCGTAGGCGAGCGTGTACGCCTGGGCGACGTCCTCGCGGGTGGCGCTCTGCGGGAAGTTGATGGTCTTGGACACGGCGTTGTCCGTCGAGCGCTGGAAGGCCGCCTGCATCTTGACGTGCCATTCCGGGGTGATTTCATGGGCGGTCACGAATACCCTCTTGACCTCGTCGGGCACCCCCTCGATGTCCCCCAGGTGCGCACCCTCCGCCAGCTTCTTCATCAGCGCGTCGGAGTAGAACCCGCCCTTGCGCGCCGCTTCCTCGAAGTACGGGTTCACCTCGACGAAGTTGGTGCCGTCGAGGACGGTCTTGGTGTAGCTCAAGGCAAATATAGGCTCGATGCCGCTGGAGCACCCGGCAATCATGCTCAAGGTGCCCGTCGGGGCGATGGTGGTACGGGTGGCGTTGCGTACCGGCGGACCCTCCGGCACATCGTAGATGCTGTCCTTGAAGGCGGGGAAGGCGCCGCGCTCCTTGGCCAGCTCGATGGATGCCTTAAGCGACTCTTCGGCGATGAACTTCATCAGCTTTTCGGCGATATCCAGTGCTTCCTCGGAGCTATAAGGCACCCCGAGCATCACCAGCATATCGGCAAACCCCATGATGCCCAGCCCGATTTTCCTCGTCTGCTTGGTCATTTTATCTATTTGTGGGAGAGGGAACTTATTCACCTCGATAACATTGTCCAGGAAGCGCACGGCCGTCTTGATGGTGCTGGCCAGCCTCGGGTGGTCGATTTCATAGCCGCCGCCCTTCTTTTTCATCATGTGAGACAGGTTGATGGAAGCCAGGTTGCAGGACTCGTAGGGCAGGAGGGGCTGCTCGCCGCAGGGATTGGTGCTCTCGATTTTCCCGAGGTGGGGGGTGGGATTGGACTCGTTTATCCGGTCGATGAAGATGATGCCGGGGTCGCCCGTCCTCCAGGCCATGTCCACTATTTTATCGAAGACTTCCTTGGCGTTAAGCCTGCCGGTGACTTCCTTGGTGTGTGGATTGACTAAATCATAGTCGGCGCCGGACTTGACCGCTTCCATGAAGTCGGCCGTAAGGGCCACGGAGATATTGAAGTTGGTCAGGGCAGTCTTGTCTTCTTTTGCGGTGATGAACTTGAGTATATCCGGGTGGTCGATATTCATGATGCCCATGTTGGCGCCGCGCCGCGTGCCGCCCTGCTTGGTAACGTCGGTGACGGTATCGAAGGCGCGCATGAAGGAAACGGGGCCGCTGGCGACGCCGCCAGTGGAGCCCACAACGTCGTTCTCCGGGCGCAGGCGGGAGAAGGAAAAGCCCGTCCCACCGCCGCTCTTGTGGATAAGGGCGGTGTACTTAACGGCATCGAAAATCGACTCCATGGAGTCGTCAACAGGCAGCACGAAGCAGGCGGAAAGCTGCCCCAGCTTTTTCCCGGCATTCATCAGGGTGGGTGAATTGGGGAGGAAGTCAAGACCGTACATCAGCTTGAAAAACTCGTCTTCAACGGCATTAACATCAGCCTTGGGGTTATAATTAAGCTCCGCCGCAGCGACAGCGCGCGCCACGCGGCGGAAAAGCTCCTCCGGTGTTTCGGTCACCTTGCCTTTGCTGTCACGTAACAGATATCGCCTTTCCAGTACCTGAAGAGCGGTAGCGGTAAGGCCGTCGGCTGACGCCGATTCTTTAGGGGTCTTGACTTCCGTTTCGGTTTCCATCTCGGCTTTGACCTCCTCTTTTTGTACCGGTTCCGGGGCGGGTTTCTGGGCGTTGAGCACTTCCATGACCATGGCCTCGATTTCCGCTTCGGTGGGCATGGGTCCGCGGTGTACATGGCGGGAACGCTGGTCGACCAGGTCTTCCATGCCGGGGAGGGTGGGTAAAGATTGCGTCCGGGCTTTTTCCAGCCTTTCGATGACCTGGGTGGTCAGCTTCTCCACGAGCTTGCGGTCGCGGATACCCATGGCTGCGGCATTATCGAAGACAATGCGGGCGACCTGGCTGCGGTCTACATGAGAAGTGTTCCTGCGGTCATGATTGCTGACGTTCATCACCTTGCCCTCCGGCGGTTCTGTATCTGCACGGGCAGCTCGTCCTGCCGGAATAGGGGGAGCTGGTCGGCGGGGGGTGAAGGGGAGTGCGTGGCGAGGTTATCCACCTCTTCCTTGAGCGTGGTGATATCTTCAAATTCGCGGTAAACGCTGGCGAAGCGGAGATAAGCGATATGGTCGAGCTTTTTAAGTCTGGCCATAACGAGGTCGCCAATATCAGTGCTGGGTACCTCGGCGTGTCCCGTCTGGTAAAGCTCGCCTTCTATTTTATCGACTAATTTATTAACCGCATCGCCGGCGAGCGGTCTCTTGTCGCAGGCCTTGCGGATGC
>JAFGOC010000090.1 GCA_016926705.1 Dehalococcoidales bacterium
AAGCAGGTCTCCACCAAAAAAGCCTATAAATGGCAAAACGAGAGTCAAAAATCAAAACATCATATCGTCGCTCTTGATTGCGGTCTTAAGTTCAACATCCTTCGCATTCTCAACCGGCTAGACTGCAGCGTTACCGTCGTCCCCTGCACTGCTTCGGCTAAGGAAATCCTCTCTCTCAAGCCAGACGGCATACTGCTTTCGCCCGGCCCCGGCGACCCAGAACTGCTCGACTATATCGTTTCTACAGTTAAAGAGCTGGTCGATAAGAAGCCCATCATGGGCATCTGCCTCGGCAATCAGCTTATCGCCCGGGCTTTCGGCGGCCGTAACTACAAACTGAAGTTCGGGCATCGCGGCGGCAACCACCCTGTGCGTGAGTTAGCCACCGGCAGGGTCTATATCACGGCGCAGAACCATGGCTATGCCGTGGACGCCGATAGCCTCAAGGACGGCCTGGAAATCACCCACATCAACCTTAACGACAGCACGGTCGAAGGCTTGCGCCACAAAGAACTGCCAATTTTTGCGATTCAATATCACTCGGAGGCCTCGCCGGGTCCCTGGGACAGCACCTATCTCTTCGATAGATTCCTGGAAATGATTAATAAAAGTAAAGGGAGTGCTTGAGAGGGGCGCTAGCCCCTCTCCCAGAAACATCCCCCTCTCCGTGGACGGAGAGGGGGATAAAGGGGGAGAGGAAAAAAGGCCTAGGTTAAAATTGGCTGCACAATCAAAATCATCTGAATCTATGGCTTGAAAAAAGGAATAAGAACTTGAAACCGTCCAAAGTACTGATAATCGGTTCGGGCCCTATTATCATCGGGCAGGCGGCGGAGTTCGATTATGCCGGAACGCAGGCCTGCAAAGCCATGAGGGAAGAAGGCATTGTTTCCGTGCTGGTCAACTCTAATCCGGCCACCATTATGACCGACGAAGGCGTCGCCGATGTGGTCTATATCGAGCCCCTGAACCTGGACACTTTAACGCGCATTATCGAAAAAGAGCGCCCGGACGGCCTGCTGCCCACCCTCGGTGGCCAGACCGGACTTAACCTGGCCGTAGAGCTAGCCGATGCCGGCGTTCTGCAAAAATATAGCGTAAAAAGCCTGGGCACACCCATCGAGACAATCAGAAATGCGGAAGACCGCGAGTTATTTAAAGAGCTCCTGATAAAAATCGGGGAACCCGTGCCGTCCAGCTTAAGCGTCAACACCATGGAGCAGGCGCGAGAGGCGGCTAAAGAAATAGGTCTCCCCCTCATCAGCCGCCCCGCCTTCACTCTGGGCGGCACCGGCGGCGGCGTGGCGATGAACCTCGAGGAACTGGAGGTCGTCGTCTCCAAAGGCCTGTCTATCAGCCCCATTCACCAGGTGCTGCTTGAAAAGTCCGTTGCCGGCTGGAAGGAAATCGAGTACGAGGTCATGCGGGACGGTGCCGATAACTGCATTACCGTGTGTAACATGGAGAACTTCGACCCCATGGGGGTTCATACCGGCGACAGCATTGTCGTCGCGCCCAGCCAGACCCTGAATAATAAAGAGTACCAGATGCTGCGTACCGCCAGCCTCAAGATTATCCGTGCGCTGGGTATCGAGGGCGGCTGCAACGTCCAGTTTGCCCTCGACCCGAACAGCGAAAATTACTACGTAATCGAGGTAAACCCCCGCGTCAGCCGCTCCTCCGCCTTGGCCAGTAAAGCCACCGGCTATCCCATCGCCCGCGTGGCGTCAAAAATAGCTATCGGCAAGCGGCTGGACGAGATTCCCAACCAGGTTACCGGCAAGACGATGGCCTGCTTCGAGCCGGCGCTGGACTATATCGTGGTGAAGATTCCCCGCTGGCCTTTCGATAAGTTTGCCGCCAGCGACCCCACCCTCGGTACCCAGATGAAAGCCACCGGCGAGGTCATGGCTATCGACCGGTGCTTCGAAGCTGCCCTCCAGAAAGCCGTCCGTTCGCTGGAGTTCAGCAAGCGTTCGCTGCTGTGGGAAGACCCCAGGTGGAAACTGACCGACGACCTCCTTTCATATCCCCTCTTCCCCAACGAGCTAAGGCTGTGGGCAATAATGGCCGCCTTGAGAAGAGGTAAAACGCCGGAGGCCCTGGCGGAGCACACGAAGATAGATATCTGGTTTATCAACAAGATGCGAAACATCATCGAGATGGAAAAAAAGCTGCGGAAAGAAACCCTTTCTAAAGATACCATGCTTGCCGCCAAACGGCTCGGCTTCACCGGCGACCAGATCGGGGCTTTAACTGGGCAGTCTTTCCGGCAGGTGAGGCGGCTGCGGCAGGACTGGCAAATCGAGACTGTCTATAAAATCGTAGATACCTGCGCCGCCGAGTTCGATGCCGCCACGCCCTATTATTACAGCACTTATGAGAAGGAAGATGAAGCGCAACCAACACAGAGGAAAAAGGTCATCGTCGTTGGCAGCGGACCCATCCGTATCGGGCAGGGCATCGAGTTCGACTACTGCTGTGTCCATGCCGCTTACGCCCTTAAAGACGAGGGCTACGAGACACTGATGATTAACTGCAATCCGGAGACAGTCTCCACGGACTTCGATACCTCGGACAAGCTGTATTTCGAGCCGCTGACCGTTGAAGATGTCCTGAATATCTACGAAAAAGAAAAGCCCCTCGGCATTATCGTTCAATTCGGCGGACAGACGCCGCTCAATATTGCCGCTGAACTGGAAGAACACGGCGTTAAAATATTGGGTACATCGGTGAATTCTATCGACATCGCCTCCGACCGCGGTCGCTTCGGCGAGATGATGCAGAAGTACGGCATCCCCATGCCGGAATCGGGCATGGCCGGCAGCCTCGAAGAGGCATTTACCATCGGTAGGGACATCGGCTTCCCGCTCATCGTCAGGCCTTCTTACGTGCTCGGCGGCCGGGGCATGGAAATCATCCATGACGAGGAAGAGCTGCGGCAGTATGTCACCGCGGCCGTCGCCGTCACCCCGGACCGTCCCCTCCTTATCGAGCGCTACCTTGAGGACTCTATCGAGAT
>JAFGOC010000091.1 GCA_016926705.1 Dehalococcoidales bacterium
AACTGAAGACGTCACCCATAGCCGTGAAAATGCTGGAGAAGGAAGAAGACATACCGGAAGGGGCCATACGGCCTAAGAAGGACCGCGGCCAGCATCTGGCGCAGTGCCAGGCCTTCGCCATGACGCGGCGGCAGGGAATGACGATAGCCATGCTGAAGGAAGACCACTGGTGCTGGGCGCCTCTTCTGGCTTACGGTCTGGTGGAAGACCCGCACCACCCGATTGTGGATGCGCTTACTTCTCTACCCCGTTTTGAGTTAGGTAAATATATCGGCATGGTTACCGCACCTTTAAGCTCCGCTACTTTCGAGCCGGACATGGTTTTGATATATTCGAATACCGCGCAATTAAGAGAGATGATTGGCATTCCTAAATTCGTGGAAAAGACGACGGTTAAGTCTGAATTCGACCCCATTGATTCCTGCGTGTATGCAGTGGTACCTGTACTTAAGGATGGACAGTACCGGATAACCCTCCCCGACCCCGGTGAATACTCCCGCGCCTGGGCTGGCGATGATGAGATTATCTTTTCTGTTCCCAAAGACAAAATAGGGAAGCTGGCTGAAGGCGTTAAGCGCAGCGCGGAGATGAAGCAGAACCCGGATGACTGGTCGCACATGATAATGCGCCCCGATTTCCCCCGCCCCGACTTCTACAAGGAGCTATTCAAAAAGTGGGGTCTTGATGTAGAAGATTGATATTTAACCAGCTTATAGAGTAAGATATAAATCCTCATACATATAAAAAGGGAGGCAGGTATGGCAGATTTAAAAGACAGTTGTGTGAAACCCGTGCGCGGACCTATCATGCCCGAATCTTCATCGCAGTCATCCCAGGCAGTGCCAGCCCAGGAGGTGAGAAAAGTGACCGCACGCGTAGGACAGGAGGCCCCTGATTTCGAGGCAAGCGCCTTCGTTGCCGGTAAAGGTTTTCTCCCCGTCAAACTCTCAGACTATAAAGGAAAATGGATAGTCCTCTGTTTCTACCCAGGGGACTTTACCTTTGTGTGACCGACGGAACTGGCGGCAGTTGCCGCCCGATACGACGAACTAAAAGCAATAGGTGTCGAAGTCCTGGCCATGAGCACGGACAGTCGGTTCGTGCACATGATGTGGCAGGAGCAGGAACTATCCAAGATGGTGGACGGGGGCGTGCCCTTCCCGATGCTTACGGACGCCGGCGGCCGAATAGGCACGGTATACGGCATATACGATGAAGCCGCTGGCGTAAATATCCGCGGTCGTTTCATCATCGACCCGGATTTCATAATCAAGGCCATAGAAATACTCACCGCGGACGTGGGGCGGAATCCCGAAGAACTGGTGCGGCAGGTTAAAGCCTTCCAGCATGTAAAAGCCACCGGCGAGGTAACGCCCTCCGGCTGGCAACCGGGGCAGCCCGCCCTCAAGCCCGGCCCGTCGCTGGTAGGCAAGGTCTGGCAGGCCTGGAAGCCGTAAACACTAAATAAGACAAAACCGGATGAATAAAACAGAATCAGTACTATCTTCCAGAGCAGTACCGTTTTGAGACCGGAAAGAAGCAGAAATACCGGCTATTACAGGAGCGCTTGCAGGCTTCTGTTTAATGGCTGTAAATTCCGTTGTTCCAGGTTTATCAACCGACCCTTAAAGCCGACCGTCTTAAGCCTGGCGCTTACCGGTCGCTGCAACTCTCACTGTATCATGTGCAATATCTGGAAGCAGGCCAGAGAAAACCCGGAAACGGTAAGCCGGGAGCTGTCCGCGCAGGCAATTATTGATTTACTCTCAAATCCCCTGTTCTCGGAACTCGTCGAGCTGGACCTGACCGGCGGCGAACCGCACTTGAGGGATGACCTCGTCGATATCGGGCTGGGAATAACTAGACTCAAGAGCAGCTCTCTCCCGAGATTGAGAAGCGTTATTATCACGTCCAACGGTTTCCTGACCGGTAAAATCATATCTGACTACAGGGATATTTTAAGGAATTTAAAAAATACGGATATTGACCTTGTCAGTGTTATTTCTATCGACGGCATCGGTGCAACTCACGATAAAGTAAGGGGTACGAAGAACGCATATAAAATGGCTACAACAACACTCGACCGCCTTGTAGAGCTAAAAAAGGAATACCCCGGGCTGATTCCCGGAATAAAGACCACAATACTACCTCAAAACATCGATGCCCTTGATGACATATTAAACTTTGCCATAACCAGGCACCTGTTCTATATCATTTCACCGGCCTTCTTTACCGAAAAAAGGTTTAGGAACCTGAACAGGCGCGACGAGCTGGCACTATCGCCTACCGAATATAAAAAGGTGCTGAATTTTTTTAATCGCGATGAACTGAAAACAGGCTATTACTACGATACGGCGCGCCGTTTTCTTGCCACCGGCCGCAGGCAGTGGGCCTGTACCGCTCTGTTTAACTATTTATTTATCGATTTTGATGGTAAAATATATCCCTGTGAAATCATGCCGGAACCTATCGGTGACTTGAAACAACAGGATATCCGGGACATCTGGGCAAGCCCACGGTCGCAAGCCTGGCGGAAAAGAATCGGCAAATCGGAATACTGCCAGACATGCCACGAACCCGGGGCCATCCGCTACAGCGCCTTTACCGAGGGCTTGAGCTATTTTAAATTTCTAAACCAGCTCGGCAGAAAAGTCAGGAGCGAATCTCTACACGGGGAAGGCTACATCAAGTATTCAGGATAAAATAAAGCTTATAAAGGAGAATTAAAAATGGCGGAAAAGACACTGTGGATGGTCAGCGGCGACTGCACCGAGGCCTGCACCTCGCCGCCCGTATGCCCCTACTACTGGGGTTCGAGCACGCCCACGGACCTGCACGACGGCAAAAACCAGTGCGAAGGGGCCTTTACATTCCATATTAAAGCTGGAAGCTACGGCAATACCGACCTTAGCGGTCTGAACGTGGGCTTCGGTTTCAATCCGCCCATCGGGGGCCCGGCGGTGCAAGACCCATGGAAGGCTATTCTGTACATTGATTCTAAGGCTAATACCGAGCAGGCGGCAGCTCTTGAGAAAATATTCAAGGCGTGCTGGGCCAACATGGGTGAAGTCCTCAAGGTCAAGCGGGCGCCGATTTCCTTTGTAAAGGAGCCCGTCGGCGATAACCCGGAAAAAGGCTACCGGCACCGGATTACCTGGGGCGACAATTATAGCCTCAAAGCCGAACCGATAATGTCGATAAACGGCTTACCCAGATATATCAGCGGCATGATGAACGGTAAGATATATGTAGGCAAGTCCTCGGAAAACAGATTTAGCGACCCCGACCTGCCGCGGGGGAACTGGGACCGCCCAGACATGAGCAATACTTACTATCAGTTTTCGCTTAATCCGGATAAATTGGATTGGATGCCCTGATAAGGAGAGAAGCATATGTTAAAAAACGAACTTAAAGTACTCATTTATTACTGGTCGGCTACCGGCAATACGGAGAAGGTGGCGCTTTCCATTCAACAGGCGCTTGAGCGCGAGGGAATCAAGCCGGCGATAAAGAAAATTCATAAAGCCGGTACGGAAGACCTCTATGTTTACGACCTTGTATTTATGGGGTCGCCGTCATACATGTGGGCGCCGCCGGAGCCGGTACGGGAAATAATAGCGGCGATGATGGACGAGCACCGGAAGCGCGGCGATATCAAACCCTGCGCCCCCAAAATACCCGGTAAAAAAGCGGTTACCTTTGTTACCTATTCCGGCCCGCACACCGGCATCGATGAAGCCATACCCGCCGGGAAATACCTCGGACAGTTTTTTGCGCATCTCGGCTTTGAGGTTGCCGCCGAGTGGTATGTGGTCGGCGAGTTCCATAAATCCCTAGAAAACAGCACCAAGGGCCTGCTCGGCGATATCCGGGGACGCCCCAACCGGCAGGACCTTGCCGAGGTAGAAAGCAATGTCGCTAAACTAATAAAGTCTATAAGGTAACACAACCGAATAAGGATGATCTTGAGAATGCAAAAAACAAAATACGGCAAATACATCGTATATAATTCTATAATACCTCCGTCTGAAGGAGCCCCTCCACCCCCGCCACCCTCCGGTGAAAGAACCGGGGCTTCGGTTCTGTATGTGGACAATACCATACTCAAAGGAGCTTTTTATTTCAGCTGCGCTCTCATATGGAAAGCCTCGGACCGTGGCAGCCCTCCCACCGCCCACTGCCACTATGATTATGACGAATATATTGGATTTGCAGGAAGCAATCCCAAGAATCCCCAGGATTTATGCGGAGAAGTAGAGGTCTGGCTGGATGATGAAAAACATGTTATAAACAAAAGCTGCGCCATTTTCGTTCCTAAAGGTCTGCAACATTGTCCTGTTTATTTCAGGAGGGTGGAACGACCCATATTTTATTTCAGTACCGCTCCTTCAATATCTTATGGAAAAGACCAACCCGCTAAATGATAGTCGGCTGGGCGATAGTAGTTCGGTATTATTAAAATATTATCCGGTTAATAATATATGTACTTCAAATTGGAGGTATAAATGCCAACACTAAAAGAATACAACCGTTGCGGAGAAGAACTGGAGAATATCCTGGGACTATCCACGTCCCCCATCGCCGTGAAAATGCTTGAGAGTGAAGCGGATATTCCTAAAGGAGCCGTACGCCCCAAGAAAGACCGCGGCTATCACCTGGCCCAGTGCCAGGCCTTTGCCCTATCGCGGCGGGATAGGATTGCCGTCGCCATGCTGAAAGAAGACAACTGGTGTCCCGGCGCCGTTATATCTTACGGGCTGATACCCAGGCCTGATGACCCCGCTCATAGAGCCCAAAACACAGGCGAATGCTTTGAGTACGGCAAGTACATCGGTATTCTTACCGCCCCGTTGAAGAAGGCTACCTTCGAGCCGGATGCCGTGATTATATATTGCGATACCAATCAGCTCCGCATCATACTCCTTTCGCTGAAAATGGAGGAGAGGCAACTGGTTAAATCCAACTTCTTCCCCTTCTCCTGTTCTAATTCCATCGTGCCCGTCATGCTGCACGGTGAGTACTGGATAAACCTCCCCGACCCCGGCGAGTATGCCCGGGCGCTGACCATCCCGGGTGAGATGATGTTCTCCGTGCCGCGGGAAAAGCTGCCCGCGCTGGTTGAAAACCTGTGTGACTTCGATAGGAACGAGTCCGGATTTGCCCATGAGCAGATGATGATGCGGCCGGATTTCCCCCAGCCAGACCTTTACAAACACGTCTTCGAGTCCTGGGGCATGGACCATGAGTAAAGTCCGATAAGAGGACATCATATTCATACTTACATAACTCGAAAAAACAATAAGAGACAATACTATATTGACAACGATATAACGTCTTTGCTAAAATAGACCAGTCTCTCCAAAGCTGTATCACCTGAATCCCGAATATAAGAGGTAATCTTTTGTTACTGAAAATAAAGATAGTCCTTGTGATGGTATTTCTTATATTACTGGCATCAGTTATTGGTTTTAGCGCATCATGTTCACCTTCAGCAAACATCTTAAGTGTTTTCGCCGCCGCCGGGGCCAAGCCGGCCCTGGATGAGATAGGGCAAAAATTCGAGGAACTGTATGACGTTGCCGTTGAGATTAGCTTTGGGGGCGGCGGCGAAGCATTGAACCAGATGGTGCTTTCTGAAAGCGGTGATGTTTACATAGCCCCGGAACAGAGCTTTATGCAGACAGCCGTAACTAAAAATGCCGTCGATACGCTGACAATCGAGAGCGTGGCCTACATGATACCGGTCATCGCCGTGCAAAAAGGGAACCCCCATAATATAATGTCTCTAGCCGACCTCGCCAGGCCCGGTATCCGCGTCGGCGTCACCCGCGCCGAGACAACGCTGCTGGGTAAATACGCCCCGGAAATATTCAGTAAAGCGGGTCTGGCCGAGGACATCGGTAAAAATATCGTCACCGAAGCCATCCGACCCGATAGCCTTCTGACGGCACTGGTCATGGGTCAGGTCGATGCCGGGATTATCTGGCATTTTTACCAGCTCCAGGCGCCGGACGATATCGAGGTAATTTTCCTGCCGCCCGAGCAGCTTACCGGCATCGGCGAGATACAAATAGCGGTGACCACTTACTGCCAGAACGTCAGTCTGGCGTGGGAGTTCATCGACTTCGTAACCTCGCCTGAAGGCAAGGAAATTTTTAAAAAATATGGCTACTTTACCGATGCCGGAGAGGTGAGTCAGTACCGGCAATGAAACCGATAATTATTGAAGCGAAAGAAAAATTACAGTCGATTGCCAACCAGCGTCATCTCGGCGAGGCGGCGGTAAAGGTGACTATCGGGACGCTGTCTGTCAAGCAGGCAATCGGCAGTCCGAGAAGGCAGGACTTTCCTCTCCTGCAGGGTAAAGAGGTCATGATTGAGGCGGAATTCCGGGGCAGCTATGGTCAGGCGTTTACGGATAAGCCCGGCGATTTTTCCGGCTCGCTAAACGATGTCCTGAAATTGATCCTGGACAAAAGCGATAACAGGGCCATTTTCGTTGCCACCCTTAATGCGGTCGCGGCGTATCTGGGCCTGGTAGCCGAGACAAGGCATTGCCGCGACGAGGAGCCGGAGGAGTGCGCCGCAGAGATCGCGCAGCATATTCTAGCCGATTCAGGTAAGGTCAAGGTCGGCTTGATAGGACTTCAGCCGGCCATCCTGGAAAATTTGGTCCTTTCTTTTGGACGTGATAACATACGCTGCACTGACCTTAACCCTGATAACGTTGGTTCTACAAAATACGGAGCTCAAATCTGGGACGGCAGAACGGACACCGAAAAGCTGATTAAGTGGTGCGACCTGCTCCTTGTAACCAGCAGCGCGATTGTTAATGGAACTTTCGACGAAATACGGGAAAAAGCCGCCTCACAGGGGAAAAGAATGATTATCTTCGGCGTCACCGGGGCCGGCGTGGCGGCATTAACCGGCCTGGAAAGGTTATGTTTTAAGGCTCATTGCTAAACATACAGCCGTGCATATAACACCGGATCATACCCCGATTAAAAATCCTTGGTTATAATTACGCAGTTCTCTTTCATCTAGCCTACGGAATATCTCCTCCCGCCTGTCCTAAGAATTAGTCATTGTAAAAAAATCCTGTAAATGTATTGACAAACATAAAAATACGTGTTATATTAAGTATATACGGTAATCGGTTGCCGTTATCCTTATATTCTGTCCAGGTAAAAACAGGAGTAAAATACGGAAATGAAAAAGGTATATGTTAATGAAAAGGTCTGCATGGGCTGTCGTCTCTGCGAGGTGTACTGCCTGCTGAAACACGCCCAGACAAAAGACCTGGTCAAAGCCTATAAAAAAGAATCGCCCCGGGCGCTATCTAGAATCCGCGTGGACGAAAGCGGCATCGTGTCTCTCTCCGTACGCTGCGAGCACTGCGCCGAGGCCCCCTGTGTCAGGGCGTGTCTTACCGGCGCTTTATCCAGAGATCCGGTTACCGGGCTGGTAACAGTGGACGAAGAGCAGTGTATCGGCTGCGGCACCTGCGCGCTGGTATGCCCGCTTGGCGTGCCGAAGCTGGACAAAGCCCAGAAGAAAATGGTCAAGTGCGACTTCTGCCAGGATGAGGAAATACCCGTATGCGTGGCCAACTGCCCCAACGAGGCGCTGGTCTATATGGAGGAAAAACCTGACAACAACCGGGTGGTGAATTATGTCAACACCAATTAATACAAAATATCTGATTATAGGAAATTCAGCGGGCGGCATCGGTGCCGCCGAAGCCATTCGTGAGGTGGACAGGGTCGGGTCGCTTACCATCGTCTCCGATGAACCCTACCCTGCCTATTCACGACCGCTTATATCGGAGTACCTGGCGCAGCCATTTCCGATGGAGAAAATGTTTTACCGCAAGCCTGATTTCTACGAGACAAGCGATATTCAGCTTATCCTCGGGGAAAAGGCAGTTGAGATAAATACGGTAAAGAATACGGTAAAACTGGAAAACGGTCGTATTATAAAGTGGCAGAAATTACTGCTGGCCACCGGCGGTGAACCTATTGTGCCGACGATGGAAGGCACAGATTTAAAGGGTATTTTCACATTTAATAAGCTCGACGATGCTAAAGCGATTGACGCCTTCCTGAACGAACACCGGAGGAATGTAAAGGCCGTGATTATCGGCGGAGGTCTTATCGGGGTCAGCGTCACGGAGGCGCTGGTGAAGCGGGGCGTCGAGGTGACCATTATAGAAATGAAAGACTATGTTTTAAACACCATTCTTGATAAAGAGACCGCAGACCTGGAAGCGGCTGCCCTGGAGCAAGCCGGCGTAAATACTATCACCGGCCTTACCGTATCAAAAATCAACAGCTATACCGCCGGTGAGGTCAGCGGCGTGACCCTGGACGACGGCCGGACGCTGCCCTGTGACATGGTGATTATCGCTATCGGCGTCAGGCCGCGGCTCGAACTGATGGCCGGGACTTATATTAAGACAAACCGCGGCATCGTGGTCGATAGGACCATGGCTGCCTCGCTGCCGGATATCTACGCCTGCGGTGATGCCGCCGAGGCTTACGACTTCGTGCTGGGGGAAAACCGACCTACCCCTGTCTGGCCCAACGCTTACGAAGGCGGCCGGGTGGCCGGTCTGAATATGGCGGGGCAAAAGACGGAATATACGGGAGGCACTTCCATGAACTCCCTGAAATACTTCGGGTTGAACATCGCCTCCGCCGGACTGGTAAACCCGCCCGATGACGGCTACGAGACTATTATCAACCGTCACAACGGAGTCTACCGCAGGGTCATTTTGAAAAAGGGGAAACTGGCGGGCTTTGCCTTTGCCGGTGATATCGAAAAATCGGGGATCATCTATAACCTGATGAAAGACGGCGTAAATGTGGAGGGTTTTAAGCAGAATCTCGTCGCCGACGATTTCGGCCTGGCTACTCTTCCCGAGGCTGCCTGGCGCTCGAAACTGGCCAGGCCCTCCGCTTCGGCAGTCCCTATTACCGCCGAAGAGCCGATGGAAGAGGCTGTCATCGGAGACTAGAATTGCTGTTCGAAGGGAAATCTATGAAAAATCTGATGAGCATAAACAACACCTATAACGACGATAAGGTAATCGACGCCTGTTCTATCTTCGGCGCCATGGACAGGTCCGGGCGGAGATTCTCCGGCGAGGGCGTGTTCAAGGCCGTCGCCAATATGCATGACCGCGGCAACGGACTGGGCGGCGGCTTCGCAGCCTATGGCCTTTACCCGGAGCATGCCGATAATTACGCCCTGCACCTGATGTACCTTAGCATAAAAAGCAAGCTGGAAACCGAGGAATTCCTGCGCGAACACTTTAACGTAGTCTGGCAGGAAGAGGTGCCGTCCCGAAAGACAGCGGCGATAACAAATCCTCCGCTGGTCTGGCGTTACTTCGTGGACGTGCCCCAGGGCCTCCCGGAAAACCAATCCGCCGATGACTATGTCGTAGCGCGTGTCATGGAGATAAATACCAGCGATAACGACAGCTTCGTGTTTTCCAGCGGCAAGAACATGGCAGTCTTCAAGGGCGTGGGCTATCCGGAAGAAATCGCCGAGTACTTTAAACTGGAGCAATACAAGGCCTATATCTGGACCGCCCACGGCCGTTTCCCGACCAATACAGTGGCGTGGTGGGGTGGGGCGCACCCGTTCTCAATACTGGACTGGACGGTGGTGCATAACGGCGAGATTTCATCTTACGGCATCAACCGGCGCTACCTGGAGCAGTTCGGCTACAAGTGCACCATGTATACTGACACAGAGGTCATCGCCTATGCCGTCGACCTGCTCTTAAGAAAGCATAACCTGCCGCTGGAGATAGTCGCCAGGGTTTTGGCGGCGCCATTCTGGGACGAAATCGAGCGGATGCCGGAAAAGGAACGTAACCTGATGCGTGCAATACGTCAGACCTACGGCAGTCTGCTTTTAAATGGGCCCTTCGCCGTCGTCATCGCCCACAGCGGTGAGATGATAGGACTGACCGACCGAATTCGACTGCGCCCGTTGACGGTCGGAGAAAAGGACGATATGCTTTACCTTTCTTCAGAGGAGTCTGCTATCCGCCTGATATCCCCTGACCTTGATAACGCCTGGTCGCCCATGGGCGGCGAGCCGGTTATCGGTAAGCTGAAACCGGACGCACAAATACATCTGGAGGATGAAAAAGAAGAGATAGTATCGCGCTAGAAGGCGTAACACGAGTTAGAAGCTTAGGAAGAAAAAATGAAAACATTCGTAACACCTAAATTTAAAGTAAATAGAGATGAAGACCGCTGTATCCAGTGCCAGGTCTGCGTCAACCAGTGCAGCTTCGGGGCAAATTACTACGACGCTGAAGAAAATAAGGTAAAAAGTCGCGAGGAGTTATGCACCGGCTGCCACCGTTGCGAAGCGTTCTGCCCTACCAACGCCATCCGGGTGACCTATAACCCGCTGGACTACCGGGGCAATTATAACTGGCGACCGGATATCATCGAAGACATCACCAAGCAGTCGGAGACCGGCGGCGTGCTGCTTACCGGCATGGGCGACGACAAATCACAGCGCATTTATTGGGACCATATCGTGCTTAATGCCAGCCAGGTGACCAACCCCTCCATCGACCCCCTCCGTGAGCCGATGGAACTTACCACCTACCTCGGGCAGAAGCCGGAACGTCTGGAGCTGGAGCCGGGTACGCATAATCTCAAGACGAAAATGACGCCGCAGGTCAAACTGGACGTGCCGGTAATGTTTTCCGCCATGTCCTACGGGGCAGTCAGCCTCAACGTGCAGGAGTCGCTGGCCAGAGCGGCTAAGGAGATGGGCACGCTCTGGAATACCGGCGAGGGCGGTCTGCACCCCAGCCTCTATAAATACGGCGATAACACCATTGTCCAGGTGGCTTCGGGTCGCTTCGGCGTGCATGCTGATTACCTGGATGCCGCTAAGATAATTGAAATCAAAATCGGCCAGGGCGCCAAGCCGGGCATCGGCGGGCATTTGCCGGGCGAGAAGGTCAGCGCTGACGTTTCGCTAACGCGTATGATTCCTGAAGGCACCGACGCCATATCGCCGGCGCCCCAGCATGATATCTATTCCATCGAGGACCTGGCACAGCTTATCTATGCGCTTAAAGAAGCCACCAATTACACCAAGCCGGTGTCGGTCAAAATAGCCGCCGTGCACAACGCCGCCGCCATCGCCAGCGGCATCGTTAGAGGCGGTGCCGATATCGTCGTCATCGACGGGCTGCGCGGGGCGACCGGCGCGGCGCCCAAGGTCATCCGCGATAACGTGGGCATTCCTATCGAGCTGGCCCTAGCCTCGGTGGATAGTCGCTTGAGGCAGGAAGGTATACGTCACCGGGCTTCCCTGGTGGCATCGGGGGGCATCCGTAGCAGCGGCGATGTCGCTAAAGCCATCGCCCTCGGCGCCGACGCCGTATATATCGGTACGGCTGCGCTTATTTCCCTGGGCTGCCATGTCTGCCAGCAATGCCATACCGGCAAGTGCGCCTGGGGCATCTGCACCACCGACCTGCGACTGACCAAGCGCATCAACCCGGAAATCGGCGCGCGGCGGGCGGCTAATTTACTACGCAGCTGGAGCATCGAGCTTAAGGATATCCTTGGCGGACTCGGCGTCAATGCGCTGGAAAGCCTGCGGGGCAACCGCCTGCACCTGCGCGGCATCGGGCTCTCCGATACCGAACTGGAAATTTTGGGGATAAGAATGGCGGGAAACTGAACATGACGACCATGAGTGAAACGATAATAAAAATCGATTCCACGGGTGTTTATTATCGGGACCTGAACGCCCGGTTAAGAGAAGCCATTACTAACGGCGCGACTAAAATCGAGCTGCAAAACGTGTACGGTCAGCGGTATATCGGCACTGACCTGAACCAGCCAGTGGAAATCGAGATATTCGGCACACCCGGCAACGACCTCGGCGCTTTTATGAACGGGCCGCGCATTATCATTCACGGCAGCGCGCAGGACGGCTGCGGCAACACCATGAATGAGGGCGAAATAATAGTTCACGGCCGCGCCGGTGATACCGTCGGGCTTTCCGCCCGGGGTGGGAAAATCTATATCCGGGGTGACGTGGGCTACCGCGCCGGCATCCACATGAAGGAGTATCAGGGCAAGAAACCCATTATCGTTATCGGCGGGACCGCCCAGGACTTCCTCGGGGAGTACATGGCCGGAGGTACCATTATACTGCTGGGCTTGAAATTAAAAGACGGCCAGGACCACCTTTCCAGATACGTGGGCACGGGGATGCATGGCGGGGTTATTTACGTTCGGGGCAATATTCCTAAATATCACCTCGGCAGGGAGGTCGGCGTAGCCAAATTGAATGAGAAAGATAACGCCGTTCTTAAAGAGCATGTAACCGTATTCTCCGGGCTGTTCGGCTTTAATGCTGATGATATATTAAAGAGTAATTTTATCAAGCTGTATCCGCGCTGGCTGCGCCCATACGGTCGTCTTTATGCCTATTAACGTATGAAGGATATAAGATGGTATTATCTAGTGTAAGCAACGTCAGTAAAAATTTACCGAGGTTGACCGACGTGAATAGAACTATGGAACGCGTGCTGATAATTGCCGCAGATGATACAACAACTGATGCCCTGCGACGGGAAATCGTTCATGGCGGCTACGACTGTTTAAGTGTTGCCTGCGCCGATGCTCTACAGGAAATTAAAAGCCGGTCTCCGAACCTGATTATCGTCGATAATAGCCACCGCTTCGATTCCGAGGCTATGGAACTCATCACGAATTTAAAAAAACAAGTTATAACACCAGTAATGGCTCTGGTTGCAGCAGAGGACCTGGGGAGTCTTGATGATTACGATGAAATAGATGATTTTATTATCTATCCTTACGATGAAATCGAGCTTTTACTTAGAATTAAACGCCTGTTACGCCAGGTTGGACAAACCGATGACGAAGAGAAGATTCAGCGCAACGTGCTGACCATCGACCTGATAACCTGCGAAGTAACCGTGGATGGCAAGAAAGCCGACCTTACCTATAAGGAATACGAGCTGCTTAAGCTGATGGCCGGCAGTCCCGGCCGGGTCTTTACGCGTGAGGTCCTGCTGGACAAAATCTGGGGATATGACTATTACGGCGGCGACCGCACGGTGGACGTACATATGCGGCGACTCCGCAGCAAAATCGAAGACGCCAGTCATACCTATATCGAGACCGTGCGTAATATCGGTTACCGATTCACCAAGGACCACTAGCCTATGGTTTTTTAACGTAAATGTAACCTCTCCGTAATCCACG
>JAFGOC010000092.1 GCA_016926705.1 Dehalococcoidales bacterium
ACCATGCCGGCGGGGACATAAACGGTGGTGGGGACGGTGATTTTATGGATTTCTCTTTCCTCGCCGAGGCCTATTTCGATGTCAGCCCCTAAATCGCCCATGTTATCGGGGTCGAAGGACATAAAATACAGGTACATATCAAAGTCGTGGTAGTGGGGATAGTCCTCCATCAAGGTCGGCTCGGTAATGCGCAGGAACATGATGGTGAAGTTGGATTTATACTCCTTTTCACCGGTGTAAACGAATTCCGGACCGTAGCCGCCGATAGCCACCGGTTTTTGAATAACATACTTGCCGTATTTGGTCGTCGCCATGGTCGTAGCCTCCTTATTCAAATATCAGGGAAAAAGAATTTTACCCAGTTCCTTTAATTTTTCAAGCCCCTTGATTTCCTGCGGGAACAGGGGAAGCTCGGTAATTTTTAGATCGTGGTATTTTTCATGAATCTGCTTAAGATAGGGCCGCTGCTGGCGGGCTTTGGTCTGTAAAAACGGGGAATCTTCTATTTTAACCACGTTGTTGATGATGATTTGCTTCACTGAGATGCCGAACCTCCGGAGCTCCCGGAAGGTGCCCTCCAGCTGCGCCACGGCCAGGGCCTCCGGGATGGTTACCATGGTGAAATCAACATCACGGCGGAGGAAGTCCATATCGGCGGTGGAGAGCTTTTGCCAGCGCTTGAGGATTTCCAGCACCGGCGCTTTGCTTTGTTTACCGAGTTTAAGCCTGGAGTAGATGCGCGGCGCCAGGCGCAGGTGCTCGGCCAGGAGGGCGGGGGTTTCTAGCAGGGAGAGGGTCTGGCCCAGTGGGGCGGTATCCCAGACGATATTGGCGTAGTCGCCGGAGAGGCACAGCTCGCGGATATGGTCGACCATGAACTCCTCGCCGAGGCCCGGCAGTATGGAGGTCATGAACTCCACGAACTCTTTGTATTCGATATCGACGAAGGCGGAAAAGACCTCGTAAACCTCCCGCCCGAATCTGGCGTCCCACATCTGCCGGATTTCTTGCTCGCCGATTTCCTTTATTGTGAGATTGGGCGGCAGTCCGGCGGGCTTTTGCTTATCGGAAATTTCAAAGATATGCGAAAGCGACGGCGTGGCGTCGGTGGAGATGACCAGGGTCTTGCCAGCGGAGGCGTAATGCAACGCCGCGGCGGCGGAGCAGGTGGTCTTGCCCACGCCTCCCTTGCCGGTAAACATGGCGATATGCGTCACGGTATTATTGAACTACAAACTCACTTATATAAGCAACCGGCATGGAAAAATCAGGGCCTGGCGGTGATAAATTTCTTTTTATCTCTATGGCAGATAAGCTGTATGGTATGATTGCCGGACATGGCGGCCGTGGGCATACCACCCCCGGGATTGACCCATTGACCCGCCATGTAAAAATTGTCCAGTCCGGGGAGGGTCTTTTTCATGGACCCGGTGAAAGTCTCGGCGCTAAACTGCCATCCCTCATAGCTGCCGCGCCAGTTGCCGGTGTAGCGAACCCAGGTCACGGGAGTGGCAACATCCCGCATTTCTACTTTTGAGGCAAGACCTGGATAACGCTTATCGAGGAGGGAGACGACTAAATCGGCGATTTTCTCCTTTTCCGCCTCGTATTTTTCCGGCTCTTTGTGTAATTTTTCCCAGTAATCATAGTCGGTATCGAACTGGGTTATTAACACGGTCTTGCCTTGCGGCGCCATAGCGGGGTCGTAGCTGTAGGTACGCACATCAAGTCTGCGGCGTTCCTTGCCGGCGACGGTTATGGGAGTTTCAAGCGGGAAGGACAGGCCGGAGATAGCAGGGGGGATTTCTTTAACGGGGTCTGCCACGCCCAGTCCGATGTAAACCAGAGGCGAGAAGAGATTAGGATTATCATAACGTTTTTTTATAGCGTCATCGATGTATTTACCCTCAAGCAGATCAAAGATAGTGGTGCGGCCGTCGGCGGCGGAAACAATCCAGTCGGCGCGGTGTTCGGTGCCGTCGGCCAGTTTTATGCCGATGGCTTTATCATTCTCGACTAATATTTTAACCACCTTTGACTTGCAATGGATTGCTCCACCCAGGGCACGGTAGCGCTCTTCGAGAAAGCGGACATGTTCAAGGGCGCCGCCCAGAACGTAGCCGGCTGCCTTGGCGTGCTGAAAGCCGAGCATCCAGAAGATTATCATCATGGGCCACTGGTCGCCGCCGAAGGCGGACGTCAATGTCTGGCGCAGATAGGGGTTCTTGAGGCGTTTGAAGAAATCGCCGGCGGATATTTTCAGCCATTTTTTCATGAGCATCAGCATGGGCAGCATCTTTACTACTGTGATTTTACTGAACCAGGTCATAATTTCGTTAGGTTTTCCCACGGGCATATCCGTACGGGAAAAATCGCGTATGCCTTTGGTGAACTCTTTGATAATATCCTTGTCTTCCGGGGCAATCTCCAGCAGGTACTTTTCAAAGCGGTCGGCATCGCAGTAAATATTAAAGGCTTTGCCGTCTTTGTCTTCATAGACGGAATACAGGTCATGGTTGTAGATTTTCCAGTGTTTCGCGGCGCCGAGTTCTTCCCATAATTTATATGCGCTGCTTTTGGGACCGGTGCCGACCAGCCAGTTCATGGCGCCATCGATGGTATAACCCTTACGCTTCCAGCCAGTGCAGACGCCGCCGACGATATCGTGCATTTCAAAAATCTTCGTTTTATAGCCGTTCATGCGCCCGTAGCAGCCTACCGCCAGCCCGGATAGACCCCCGCCAATGATGATTATGGATTTTTCCATTGACATCTCCTCCAAGGATATTACAGGTTAATTAAGGCATTATATCAGAAAATCAGATATGATACTATACAGGGAGATGAACCGGATTATCGACACGCACACGCACCTGGACGAAGTAGAGAACCTTGGGGAAGCTATCGCTCAAGCCAAGGAGGCGGGGGTGGCGGCGATAATCGCGGTGGGCTCCGATATAGCGTCGAACGTTAAAACGCTGGAAATCGCCAAGAAATACCCGGGGTTCGTTTACGCGGCGCTGGGTTGGCACCCCTGGTACATAAAGGAATCGGATATAGAAGCCAGCCTGGAATTCATCAGGGCAAACATGGATAAAGCGGTGGGGATAGGTGAGGTGGGGTTGGACTATCACAAGCGGGTGAGAGTGGTGGCCGATAAAGACCTGCAAAAACGGGCGCTGCGGGAGTTGCTAAAAATAGCAGAAGTGAGTGATAAGCCTGCGCTCATCCACTCCCGCTACGCCTGGCGGGACGCCTACGACATGGTTAGGGAGGCGGGGCTTAATAAAGCGGTGTTCCACTGGTACACGGGGACGACGAGCGTGCTGCGGGACATCATAGACAGCGGCTATTATATTTCAGTGACGCCCGCGGTTGAGTACCACGAGGAACACCGGCGGGCGGTAAAGGAAACGCCGCTTGAGCAGCTGCTTCTGGAAACGGACAGCCCGGTGGTCTATGCGCGGGGGAGGGCGGGCGAGTTTAAGTCGAGTCCGGCGGACGCGGTAAGGTCGTTAAAGGGGGCGGCGGAGCTGAATAGGTTAAGCGAGGCGGAGGTGGCGGCCAGGACCACGGAGAACGCGGGGAGGCTATTCGGGATAATTTCGCAGAAAAAGTCTTAGAGCAACCCAAGCGCTTCTAGAGATATATTCTGTATCGGGGCCAGTGCCCGGTCTATACAGCGGCACCCCAACCTCCTTCAGCGCCGTCATGACGGCGCTTGCGATATTCCCGGTAAATAAAGATGTAAGTTACCACGAAGCTTAGAATATCCGCGGCCGGCATGGATGCCCAGACACCGTAAAGTCCGAAGAGATACCTGAAAAGAAAGAGCAGCGGGACGAAAAAGAGGAACTGCCGTAAAAGCGACAGGAACAATGCCATCGTGCCGTTGGAAAGCCCCTGGAAAGCGGTAATGAACATCATCGTCGGGCCGACGAGCAGCAGCGTGGACAGCATGATGCGCATGGCCGGCACGGCAATATCCATCAAGACCGGGTCGTCGCTGAAAATATCGATTATCTGGGGCGTGAATATCGTAAAGAACAGGGTGGCTAAAGCCAGGAAAATCGCCAGGCCTATAGAAGCCATTTTGACCGCCTGCCAGAGTCGCTTGAAATTACCCGCGCCGAAGTTGAAGCCGACGACCGGCAGCAGGCCATGAGACACGCCCATGATGGGCATGAAAGCGAGGTCAGAGATGCGCATGATGATGCCGAAGGCGGCGATTTCGATGGAGCCGAAGGACGACACAACACGGTTAAATAGTAAAAAGGCAAGGCTTTCCGTAAATTCGTGGATTGCCGTGGGGGCGCCGACGCGATAGATATCCTTCAGGATAGACATCTCCGGCTTGAGATAGCTTAGTTTTATCCGGAAACTCGTCTTGTTGGCAAATATAAAATACAGGCCGAGTAAAGCCCCGCAGGCCTGCGCGATGACCGTAGCCCAGGCGGCGCCGGCAATGCCCATTTCCGGAAACGGCCCGATGCCGAAAATCATAAACGGGTCGAGGATGATGTTGATAACAGTGGAAGAAATAACGATAATCATCGGCTTCACCACATCGCCGGAGCCGCGGAGAAGAGCGCTCATGACGATGGTGAGAATCATCAGGGGCGCACCGTAGGAGGTAATAACCAGGTATTGAACGGCATATTCCAGTATATCCGGCGTGGCACCCATGGCCGGCAGGATGTTCTCGGCAAAAAGTACCGCCACCATCATGAAGAGGAGACCCCAGAAGGCGCTAAGGAAGAATATCTGGCCGGCGACGCGGTTGGTAGCCTCGATATTTTTCTCGCCGAAACGGCGAGAAACAAGCGCCGCCACGCCGATGCTGGTACCCCCACCAACGGCGTAAAAGAGAATCTGGAAAGGGAATACTACCGTTATGGCGGCAATAGCCTCATGACCCAGCCGGGCGACCCAGATGGTATCGACGATGTTATAGAGGCTGCGCGTGATACTGGCGGCAATGCCGGGCATACTCAAGGCAATCAGCAGTCTGCCCAGCGGCGCCGTACCTAATCTTTCGGTATGTTTTTGCATTAATACTCCAATAAAATATATGTCGTTAAGCGACGGAATAATATGTTAAATCAGCGGGGAAATAGTTCTAAGGTCGGAAACAGGCGCAGGTAAGTTAACCCTGGAACAAGCCAATAAAGACGATAGCCTGTAACCGTTGTGAAGCTTGTGGCTGTTTCCAGCTCCGGTTCATATTAGATGATAGCAATAAAAAACGTCTTTTTTATTCATGTTTATCCCTATCCCTGTAATCCCAGGGGTTCCAGCCGAACCACCACAAGCGGCGGCGGCGGAACCTGCCCAGTACGAAAGAGAGCCCTAAGATTACCAGTGCCGTAGGCCAGAAGTAGTCCCAGACAGAGCCGGCGAGCACTTCAGTTTTAACAAGTATAGCGATGACGCCAGCAGCTACCAGAATCAGTCCTAAAACCATCTCTGCCTCCTCTTGTTACTTCCCCAGTATCTCCGCGGCATCGCTGATATCTATTTCCAGCATCCTGACGTCGGCCAGAATACGGTCGGCGTTTATGACAACCGCCGGGATGCCGCCGGAGATATCCTTAAGCGACTCCGCGTTTTTGCGTAATGCCTTTATTATGTTTACCATTTCCTTAATGTTATAATCCTGCGCCATTTTACTACTCCAATCATTCCTCTCTTTTAATGGGAGAGGGCAGGGTGAGGGTGAAGTTCTGGCATTACCCCTCACCTTACTCCTCTCCCACAAGGGGAGAGGACAATAATTTTTTAGTGGTGGGGTCGCTGGTCCAGGAAACGGCGGGTCTTGACCTGGGACCGGGGCAGACTCTCATATTCGTGAAACTCAATATTGTAGCCGAGGTTGGTCTTCAGTCTAAGCTGGTCGGTGAGTTTTACCTTGATATCAGCCTCGTCCTTTTTGTAGTCGGGGAGGATTTCCACCTTGAGCGTGATAACGTCGATATCGCCCTTCTTGGTGACGACAACCTGATACTCATTGCCGAGCTGAGGCATGTTCCTGACCACCTCCTCGATAGCCATCGGGGAGAGCAGCACGCCCTTGACCTTGGTAATATCGTCGGCGCGGCCCATGACACCGCCTTCGAGCAGGCGGTAGGTGCGGCCGCAGTCGCACTGCCGGGCGTTCCACTGGATGACGTCCTTAACGTCGAAGCGGATGCAGGGCTGGGCCATGCGGCCGAAGGTGGTGACCACCATTTTACCTTTATGACCGGGCTCTTCGATGATTTCTCCGGTATCGACGTCCTCGATTTCCACGAGGTACATTCCCTCGTTGACGTGCAGGCCGGCCTGGCGGGTGCACATCCAGCCCCAGTGTCCGATTTCGGTGCTGCCCACCTGGTCGTAAACTTTTGCCCCCCAGGCGTCCTCCATTCTTTTACGGGTGGCGGGGATGCTGCCGCCCGGCTCGCCGGCGACAGTAATCCGGCGTATCGTCAGGTCTTTGGGCGGGTCGATGCCCATTTTGCGGGCGGTCTCGGCCATACCGAGGATGTAGGTGGGCGTGGCGCCCATAGCGGTGGCCTTAAGCTCCTGGATTTTCAGAATACGCGCCTCGGTGTTGAGAACGCCGCCGGGGATGACCTCGCAGCCTATTTTCTCGCCGGCATAGTGATAAGCCCAGAAGGCGATAAAGATGTTATAGCCGAAGGGCAGGAAAACACGGTCCCTTGGGCGGTAGCCCTGCGCCCACATGGCGTAGCAATAGGCCTCGGTGCTTAGCTCCCAGTCCTGCCAGGTATCCGCCTGGTAGACGGGCTGGCCGGTGGTGCCGCTGGTCTGGCGGTAGTCCGTGACCTGCTCCAGGGG
>JAFGOC010000093.1 GCA_016926705.1 Dehalococcoidales bacterium
AGTCCACTTCCTCTCTGTTTAGTGGTGAAATATGGCTCGAATATTCTCTGGAGTTGTTCCCGTGACATGCCTATCCCTGTATCCGTTATATCCACATGGATATAATTACCCCTTGTTAAAGGCAGTTTATCGCTCCTCTTCACAGCCTGGTTTTCGGCGCTGATTTTAAGCCTCCCCCCACCGGGCATTGCTTCATCGGCGTTGATGACGAGGTTGTTGATGACCTGGCCGATTTGCCCCTCATCGGCCTCTATTTGCCAAAGGTCGTCCGCGAAAGCAAGCTCCAGCTTGACCTTGGAGCCCCTCAAAGCAAACTCGGCAGATTCTTTAATTAGTTCTCCGGCGTTAACCAGTCTCTTTAAAGGCTTACCGCCTTTGGCGAAGGTTAGTAGCTGCTGCGTCAGGTCTCTGGCGCGTACCGCAGCCCCTTCTGCCTCGTCAAGCATCTCATAAGTAGGGTCGGAGGAGGAAATATATGTCTTTACCAGCCCGATATTTCCCATGATGCCCGTCAGAAGGTTATTAAAATCGTGTGCGATACCGCCGGCCAGCATACCGATTGTTTCCATTTTGGCCATACGCAGACTCTCCTGCTCCCGCAATTCGTTGGCAGCCACCAGCTCTATGTCGCGTAGCGCAAAGGCTATATCCGTGGCAATCTCGGCAAAGAGAGAAATTTCTTCTGTATCTTGAATCAATTTCTTGGATATTGAAACGCATAAAACACCGTATATATTTCCTTCCATTTCCAATCTGGAAGTCATACTTCCAATGTCGGTATTTCCGCATAATGCTGGGCAACCTCTGCACGCTGTTACCGTGTCTTCGGTTATAACTACCTGTTTTTGTTTTAGCGCCTTTTTAATACATTGAGGCATTATCTTTTGTTTTATTAATTCAATCAGGGTAGTGAAATCCTTTTTCGTATTCGACCCGGCCCAAATAACCGGCTGCTGGTTATCATCAAGCAAGACAATCCAGGCACTTTTAAAACTCCGGCTCTCCACAAGGCTGTCGCAGACTTTCTGGATGAGCAGGCTGCGGTCTTTTTCCCGTGTTATCAACTGGTTAACATCGCGTACGGAGTGTAACATGAGATTGAGATGGTTGATTCTTTCCTCCGCCTCCTTTCTCTCCGTTATATCCAGCGCCGATACTACCATGCAGTTAGTGCCTCGCAGTGTTATTTGTTCGGCGGAAAATAAAAGCGTTCTGATTTCACCTGATTTGGTCCGCATCAATATCTCGTAATCCTTGAGCCTACCTTCGGTATTTATTATTTTATAAAACTCTTTTCTCTGCTCGGGGTTAACCCATAAATTACAGTCGAGTGTAGTCTTGCCGATAATTTCCCGGCGTTCATAACCTGTTATACGTTTATGTTCCTCATTAGCATCGATGAACCGCCCTTCATCCAGTGTAAGGACGGCTCCCAGGTTAGGAGAAGCATGAAATGCTTTATTAAACCTCTCCTCGCTTTCTCTGATAACCTCCTCGGCGCGTTTCCGCTCGGTAATATCCAGTACCGTTGCAGTGACTCCCTTTGAAGGATTGTCGGGGTCGAGGGGGGCCGTACTTAATATAACATTCAGGATGGTGCCATCCTTGTGCCTGAAGACAGTCTCGACGGACCTGGTTTCCGTAGGGGGTTTCTGACTGAACATCTTACCAACATGACTGTATTCTTCGTCGCTTGGGTAAATTAGGCGTGCCGATTGGCCGAGTAGTTCGTCGCGGGCATAACCTACCATTTCACAAAAGCCTTCGTTAGCTTCGATAAAAATCCGGTCAACCAGCACGACGATACCTATGGGAGCCGCGCTGAAAACGGAACTCACCCTATCATCACTAACTTTACGGGCTTCCTCTGCCTGTTTCCGCCCGGTAATATCCTCTATAAAGCCGTTGATCGTACTGATTTCACCATTTTCATTAAGTACTGGTGTTGCTTTATCCCTTATCCACTTTATAGCTCCGTCTTTTGTGATAATTCGATATTCAATATCTAAATTTAACTTATCCCTACGGTGTTCATTTATACTCCGCCACACAGATTCTTTATCATCTGGATGAACCATATCAGTGAACAACTTTGGTTTTGTCAATAGCTCATCGCTCGAATATCCGGTCAGTTCCTTGACGCTGCCGGAAATGAAGAGAGTCGTAGAATATTTATCAGGTGAAGCTGAATAGACAACCACTGGAATATTCTCACTTATAAGCCTATACCTGTTTTCACTCTCTTTAAGTGCTTCTTCAGCTCGCTTGCGCTCGGTAATATCTGCCACCATTGCTAAAAAACTAAGCGGTTCCCCTGACTTGTCACGAAGTAGAGTTACAGTAATTTCTCCCCAGATAACATTCCCGTTCTTCTTTATATAACGTTTTTCCCTGTAATAATAGGGCAGCTCTCCTTTTTTCATCTTTTCCAGGTTCTGCAGGTCTATCTGGGCATCTTCGGGGAAGCTGATGTCTCTAAAAGTCATGGAACGCATTTCTTTTTCGGTGTAACCGAACAAGCTGTAATACTGGTCGTTCATTATAGTAAAGCGATAGTCCAGACTTGATAATACAATCCCTAGTGGGCCCTCCTGGAAAATCTGCCGGAAACGCTCTTCGCTCTCTCTTAACGCATCCTCCGCCTGCTTCCGCTCGGAAACATCGCGGATTATCATGCTGGTCCTGGCCTGACCGTCCTTATCGTAAAATATTTTTGTAGAAATATCTCCGGGGAACTTGGTGCCATCTCCCCGTAATAAAGTAAGCTCCCCGGAAAACTCACCGGTGGTTCTACGCGTCTCGAGGGCTTTTTCCAGCCTCGGGTCGGAGACATCGATTATTCCGCTTCTTCCGATACGGCAAATTTCCTCCTCGCTTCTCCCGAACATCCGGCAAGCTTCGGGATTCGCCGCTAAAATTCCTCCGTCTGGTGATGTGAATAAAACAGCATCCTTACTGTATTCAAAAATCAAGCGGTACCTTTCCTCGGACTCTAGCAAGGCTTTTTCTGCTTTCTTCTGCTCGGTAATATCCGTGAAGGTGGTATAAGCCCGGCAGGGAGTTGTTTCACCCTCTTTGAATTCCGGAATAGCGTTGACTAATATCCACCTGTACTCATTGGTAACCGGGTTAAAAACGCCCATCACTACATTTTCCACAGCCTTGCCGGTACGTAGCGCTACCATTGAGGGGTGTTCCTCGCCCGGGAAATCGCTGCCGTCTTCATGTATGCTTTTCCAGCGCGGGTCCACTGATGTCCTGCCTAATATCTGGTCTATAGACAGCCCCAGAATGTGCTCCGCCGCCGGGTTGGCTGATATTATCTTTCCGTCGGCCTCCTGGTACACGACGCCTTGCGCCATCGTCTCGAATAAGGCGCGGAACCTTGCTTCGCTTTCCTCTAATGCTAGGGTCGCTTTTTCCTGCTCGGTAATGTCCGTAGCAATGGATATTAAACAAGGTTCATTTTTCAGAGTGATTTTTGATATAGAAAGATATACCTTGCGTATTTCTCCCGACTTGGCTTGGAATTGCACCTCAACATTCGATACTGCCTTTTTTTGTTTCAGAGACTGTACAATTGCATCTCTTTGCTTGGTGTCGTGCCATAAATTTAATTCAAGAGTTGTATGGCCGATTAGTTCCTCACGGCTGTATCCCGAAGCCTGGCAGTATGCATCGTTTACCTCAATTATTCGCCCTTCTTTTAATGATGAAATTAACATCAGATTGGGAGAAGCACGAAACGCCAGCGAAAACATCTCCTGGCTTTCTCTCAATGCCTCCTCCGCCTGCTTGCGTGCGGTGATTTCCAGGGTAATTTCGGTAGCGCCTATTACACTGCCGTTTTCATCGCGGACAGGGTAACTTCGTACAGACCATATTCTTCCGTCGGGACTGGTCATTTCCCCTTGGTATGGCTGGCCGGTGGCAAAGCACTCCATAAGAGGGCAGCCAATACACGGCTCGCTGCGGTTCTGCCAGATTTCGTAGCAATAATGCCCCACCAGTTCTTCAGGAGATATGCCTACTGATTCACCTGCAGCTCTGTTTGCCCATATTACTCGGAGTTCCCTGTCCTGGTAGGTTACCAGTTCTAACACCCCGTTGAGAATCGCTGCTTTCTCTCGTTCCGATTCCTTTAACGCTTCATCTACCTTTTTTCGGTCGGTAATATCCCGCAGGATTACTATATCAACGGTTTTTCCCCTGAAGGAAAACAGCCCGGCGCTTATTTCTGTATTTATCGTGTTGCCGTCCTTGCCTATAATGTCCAGCTCGTATCGCTCCAGCGCTTTCATGCCGGCTAACCTTTGCCTGTATGTTTCCGCTGCAATCTTCCTTTGTTCCGGTACAATAAAATCTAAGAATGGTTTGCCGATGAATTCTTCCCTTGAATAACCGCTAATCTCGAGCATTTTGGAGTTACAGTATTCGATGACTTTTTCTTCGATGTAAACAATGCCGTCATTACTATGCTCGACAAGGCTATGATATTTTTCCTCGCTATCTTTCAGCGCCGCTTCGGCCCGTTTCCTTTCCGTGATATCTTCGTACATAGCCATGTACTGCTTTTCTCCGCCCCACACCACCTCCCGGCGGAATACCATAAGGTTTCTCACCTCTCCGTCAGGTCGCCTGATGCCTAGTTCGTATTCCCCGGGTATATATTCGTTTAGCTTCCTTTTCCTCTTTCTTTCCTGGAAGGCGGCATAACTCTCCGGAGTATAAAGGTCATTCTTTTTGACCGCCGCCAGCTCTTCTACGGTACTGTACCCGAACATGTCGAGGGCTGCCTTATTAGCGTAAATCAGGGTGCCGTCCTCCGTAACGATACGTATTCCCAGAGGGCAAGTTTCTATTGAATTTTTTAAGTTTTGTTCGGAGGCGAGATAAGCTTGAGCCAGATCAATAGCATCTACACCGGATAAATCGTGATTGCTACCGGCAGCATTGTTCACGGTCTCCTGAAATCTAGCTATAAGCTTTTCAGCTTTTGCCAGCTTTTCTTCTATTTCTTCGTAGGTAGGTTTTTTCTTGTTCATGGTTCAACACCTCGTAAGTCTCGGGTGCTTCTAAGATGTTTGTAATATCAAAGCGCCGGTTATTGCTATCATCGATTTATGATTTCCTGATAGCTCCAGCGCTCTTAAATCCATGCAACAAACATAGACTCTCCATTAAGAGGTCAAAAGTCTCAGCTCTATTTACTACCCCATCAGTATTTAAGTGTATATGCCATTAAAAAGTATTGTCAAGTGGCAAATGAATATCCAGCCGGTAGCCATGTGACATGTATTTAACACGATTCTTGCGCTCTTTGCTATTCTATCGGTTGTGTGTTATGCCCGACTTCTGCTTGACACCTTGAGCTTGAAATTGCTACACTTTTCTTGTTTCCCCTAGAACAGTGTTGGGGCGGATTATGTAAGGAAATGAACATAAAAAAAGTAGGTATACTCTACCATCCCATGGTTGAAGCTACGCTCGCTAAAGCCAAGGAACTGGAAAGTTCCTTGACCATGCAGGGAGTAGCTGCTCGGGTATGCTCTTCCTGGGAAAAGGAGGAGATTCAGACTATGCTCGAAGGCACCGACCTGCTTTTAACCGTAGGCGGCGATGGCACTATTCTCCGCGCGGTGCAGGCTGTTATACCAGGTACTACCCCTATTACCGGCATCAATCAGGGAAAGTTGGGTTTCATGACGGAACTGGATGCCGCCGAAGCAATACAGAAGTTGCCTCTGTTGTTTGCCGGTCAAGGCTGGCTCGACGAGCGCACCATGTTGCAGGCCGAGCTGGTGGCTCAAGGCCAGGAGACGCGTGTTTTTCATGCCCTGAATGATGTCGTCATCGCAAGAGGTGAAATTCCCCGTATTATTCGTATTGATGCTGCTATCGATGGCCAACCCTTAGCTACATTTAAAACCGACGCCTTGGTTATCTCAACTGCCACCGGTAGCACCGGCTATGCCCTCGCCGCGCGCGGCCCCATTATGCACCCCCAGTCCCGTGATATCTTGCTCGTGCCGGTAGCCCCGCATCTATGTCTTTCTTATCCCCTCGTCCTACCGGAAACTACGGAGATTCGGCTGCGAGTAAACACCTATCATCCTGCTGCTTTAAGTGTGGACGGCCATATCAATATGCCCATATCCGACGGCGATACTATTATTATCAAGCGTAGTCCCCACGTCGCACGGTTTTTCAGGATACGCGCTGAAAATTCGTTTTATTTATCTCTTGAAGATAAATTGAGAGGAAAACAAGGTGAGTCAGGTAGAAAAAGCTAAAATTACCGATGCCCAGCAAATACACAAGCTGGTAAACAGCTTTTCTGAAAAGGGCTTGATGCTCGCCAGGCCTTTGAGCGAGATATATGAGTGTATACGCGACTTTTTTGTGGTTAAGGAAGATTCGAAGGTCGTTGCCTGTGCGGCCTTGCATGTTAGCTGGGCCGACCTTGCTGAAATACGGTCGATGGCTGTTATTGAAGATAAACAGAAAACAGGTCTGGGGGCCATGCTCGTAGCCGCCTGCCTGAAGGAAGCGGACGAACTCGGCATCAAGACAATATTCTGTTTTACCTATCAGCCGGACTTTTTCAAGCGCTACAAGTTTATCGATATCGATAAAAAAGAACTGCCCCGCAAGGTCTGGACAGACTGTTTTCGCTGTCCCAAGTTCCCAGACTGCGATGAGATCGCGCTGATATATCATGCCTGAAAAAACTAAGGATATTGCTGAAAAGACCCTCAAGCGCAAGTATGTCTTCGAAGGACGTCTTATCAAGGTGCGTGTGGATACTGTCGCTACTGCCGACAGCCGTCACGCCGAACGTGAAATTGTCGAACACCCGGACGCCGTCGTTATGGTCGCTCTGGACAAGGACGATACTGTCCTGCTGGTTGAACAGTACCGCGCCCCACTGGGGAAAAAGCTGCTGGAGATTCCGGCTGGCGTAATCGAAAAAGCTGAAGACGCCGAAGCTACCGTGATTCGTGAAATGCAGGAAGAGACCGGCTATAAGCCGCAAAAAGTAGAATTTTTACTAGGTTTTTATACCTCCCCCGGCTTCAGTAACGAATACCTGCATCTCTATCTGGTTAGGGACTTAATCCCCTCAAGTCTTGAGGCTGAAGATACTGCCGGCATTGAGCTCGTGCGTGTGCCGGTATCGCAGGTGAATGAGCTGATTTTATCCGGCAGAATACAGGATGCCAAGACCATCGCGGGCTTGCTGTTGTTTCTGGAATATCGTAAGACCCGCTAAGCTTACGCTATTATTTCTTTACTATTATTCACCCGACGCTATTATTGTGATAGTATTGAATTGATACTTTTGTCATATATTACGAGTATATTTTTACGCTATTGTATTTAATAAAAAGGAGGCAAGTATGGCTATTGAGGCTTCAGTGGAAAAACAGCTTGGCAAGTTGCGTATCTGGAACATCGTCGTCGGTTTGATTCTGGCAGTACAGGCTGTATTAATGGCTGTACTCACCAACGATTTCTCTCTACCAGTAAACGCCACCTTCATGAGCGGTCCACCCGGCACCGCCCCCGGGCTTAATCACCTGTTTGATATTCCTACCGGCTGGGGCGTTTTCGTCTTCCTGGCAATCTCGGCAATGGCTTTATTATTAATCGCATCGCCGCTCGTCTTCCCCTGGTATAAGCGCAACCTGTTGCAGAACCGTAACTACGGACGCTGGATTGAGTATTTTTTCAGTTCCTCGATTATGATTGTACTGATTGCCCAGCTTACCGGCATCAGCGATATTGCCGCATTACTGGCCATATTCGGGATCAACGCCTGCATGATACTCTTCGGGGCTTTGCAGGAGAAGTATGAAAAACCCGGCAAGCCGAGCTGGCTGCCTTTCTGGTTTGGCAGCTTCGCGGGAATTATCCCGTGGATCGCCATAGTAATCTACGTTGTGGCCCCGGGACTTAGCGTATCGCCGCCCGGGTTCGTCTATGGCATCATTGCTTCGCTGTTCGTTTTCTTCAATTGTTTTGCCATCAACATGGTGCTGCAATACAAGAAGGTAGGACCCTGGCGGGATTACCTTTTCGGTGAGAAGGTGTATATTGTTCTTAGTCTCACGGCCAAAGCACTGCTCGCCTGGCAGGTTTTCGTCCCTGTGCTAATGTAGAATTGATTAAAGATATATAAAAATATGCCCTGTTGTATCCGTAGAGCAGGTTCGAAACAGAGCCTCTTAACTACAACAGGGCATTTAATATCGGCTATCAACGTTATTGGTATCTATACTAGGTTTAGTTTACCCACTTCAACGGTCGTCCGCCCATCAGGTGGATATGCAGGTGCTGTACCAGCTGGCCCCCATCCGCCCCGCAGTTGATGGTCAGACGGTAGCCGTTTTTGGCAAGCCCCTGCTCTTTAGCTACTTTATTGGCGGCCGCTACCATCTTGCCGACCAGCGCCGCATCGGCTTCCTTCATCTCCGCCAGCGACGCTACGTGTTTGACGGGCACAACCAACAGGTGCACGGGGGCTACCGGATTGATATCCGGGAAAACAATAACGTACGCGTCGTGGTAGATGATATTCGAGGCTATTTCTCCGCTGACAATCTTGCAGAAAATGCAGTCCGACTTGCTTTTTTCGGGGGCCATTTTTAACACCCCTTTTTCCGATTACTTGAGACTATAAATCCACCCAGACCTTGGGCGCGCCTACCGGCGAGGGCGGGCCTTTCATGTCGAGGATGGTTGCCCTGGCATTCTTCATCTTGAAAACACCCACGTAGTCCAAGCCGTGCTCTTCCACGCCCGGTTTATAGAAGGTGCGCTTTTCAACAACCTCTTCCTTGATGGCCTGGTCTTTTATTTCCTCCATTTGCCCGGCGACCCTTATCTGGAGTCCGTCGGCGTAATAGCATAGCTCGGCGGCGGGATTTTTAATAAGCTGTTTGTAAACGTCCTTGGGCGACTGCATGGCGAAGATGATGCCTTTTTCGTCCGCCCGGTAAGTCCCCATAGCCCGTACGTGCGGCGTATTGCCTTCTGCGGTTGCTAAGTATGCTATGGGATTTTTGTTAATGAATTCCAAGATTTCTTTTTTATCCATGAAACCACTCTCCATTTAAATATTGCATGGGAATTTTAACACAAGATATTCTTAACTTCAATTCTATTTCAGCTTCTCCACCACCGCGTCGGCCACCTGTGAAGTACCCACGGCAGAAGGGTCGTCGCGGCGCTCTTTCATATCGTAGGTGACGCTCTTGCCCTCTTTGATGACCGCCGCGATGGCTTTTTCCAGCCGGTCCGCCACCTTTACCTCCCCGATATGCCGGAGCATCAGCACCCCGGAGAGCATCATCGCCATGGGGTTGACCCTGTTCTGGCCTTCGTACCTGGGCGCGCTGCCGTGGGTAGGCTCGAAGAGTGCAATACCCTCCCCGATGTTCGCCCCCGGCGCCAGGCCCAGGCCGCCAATCAGCCCAGCGCAGAGGTCGGAGATAATATCCCCGTACAGATTGGGCGCCACGATGACGTCGTACTCCTGCGGCCTTCTCACCAGCTGCATGCAGAGGTTATCGATAAGGGCTTCCTGGAACTCGATGTCCGGGTAGTCTTTAGCCACCTCCTGCGCCACGGAGAGGAAAAGCCCGTCCGAGTATTTCATGATATTGGCTTTTTGCGTGGCCGTCACCTTCCTGCGTTTGTAGCGGCGGGCGTATTCGAAGGCGTATTTCACGATACGCCGCGTGCCGTGCTCGGTTATCATCTTGATGCTCAAGCCGGAGTCCTCGCGGATGACATCGCCCTTTTGTCTGTTGATGAACTCAATCAGCTCGCCGGCCTCTTTCGTCCCCCGCTCATACTCGACGCCGGCATAGAGGTCTTCCGTGTTCTCGCGGACGATGACGATGTCCACGTCTTTGAACGGGGTCGGCGCGCCGGGGTAGCTTTTGCAGGGGCGCAGGCAGGCATAGAGGTCCAGTGCCTTGCGCATGGCGACGTTGACGCTCCTGAACCCCGTGCCGATGGGCGTGGTGACGGGGCCTTTAAGCGCCACTTTGTTCTTTTTAATAGACTCCAGTACCCGGTTGGGCAGGGGAGTGCCTTCTTTTTCCATGACCTCCGCCCCGGCGTGGACTATCTGCCACGAGAACTGCACGCCCGTGGCTTCCAGCACGCGCCGCGTGGCCCCGGTGATTTCCGGCCCCACTCCGTCGCCGGGTATCAGGGTGATTTTATACGGTGATGTCATATACTCCTGATTATTCGTTTTATTTGTTTTTAATAAAATTTTTTTTATGTTTTAGCTTTGTGCCGTAGCTGATTTGTTTTTATAATTTTCAGAGTTATGTTTAATTGTTATGGTAAATTAGATCCAGTATCATGTAATACCCATGTCCGACCGTGTAAAGTTTAACCTAAATGGTAGTAACTGGCAACTGGTATTTGTCGGTATTTTATATGCAGTGTGCCTGTATTCAGGAATTGTATTGAATGGTTAAACCTTTATGTCCCCGTGTTTCTGGATGTAGGGGATTAAGCCGCCCTCGTTGAGGATTTTCAGCATGACCCCCGGTATCCTGCCGAAGGTGAGGGTCTCCCCGTTGGTCAGGTCCCTGACCGTCCCCGCCGCCAGGTCCAACTCAAGCTCGTCGCCGTCGTTTATCCTGCCGGTATCGCAAATCAGGACAGGCAGCCCCAGATTGATGGCATTCCTGAAGAAAATCCGCGCCGCGCTCCTGGCCAGGATAGCGCTGACGCCCGCCATCTTGATAACAAGCGGAGCGTGCTCGCGACTCGACCCCAGCCCGAAGTTGCTGCCCCCCACCACGAAGTCGCCGTGCTTGACCTTTTTAGAGAAGTCAGCATCAGCGTCCTCCAGAACGTGCTTGGCGAGCTCCGGCAGGTTGCTGCGAAGGTGGGCGTACCTCCCCGGTATGATATGGTCGGTGGAAATGCCGTCCCCGAACTTATGTGCTTTGCCCTTGAGCATCTACATAACCTCCCGGGGGTCGGTGATTTCGCCCTTGAGCGCCGATGCCGCGGCAGTGGCAGGGCTGCCGAGGTAGATGAAACTCCTGGGGTTGCCCATCCGCCCCTCGAAGTTGCGGTTGGCGGTGGAGAGACAGACCTCGCCGTCGCCCAGCGCCCCTTGATGCAAGCCCAGGCAGGGCCCGCAGCCCGGCGGCAGGATGATGCCACCGGACTCCACCAGCGTCTTGATGTAGCCCTTTTCGATGGCTTGCAGGAGCACTTTGCGCGAGGCCGGCGCGATAATGAGTCGTACGTTTTTAGCGGTTTTTTTACCCTTTAAAATACCGGCGGCTATGGCCAGGTCTTCAAGCCGGCCGTTGGTGCAGGTGCCGATGACTACCTGCTGTATTTTAGTCCCCTTGAGGTCTTTAGCCAGCGCTGTGTTGTCCACCGTGTGAGGTTTGGAGACGGTCGGCTCAAGTTTGATGGCGTCGATGTTAATCGTTTTTTCGTACAGGGCATCGGCGTCAGCCGCTATCGCTTTATAGTCGCTGCCCCGCCCCTCCGACTTTAAAAACTCGTGCGTCGTTTCGTCGGCGGCGAAAAGCCCCGCCTTTGCCCCGGCCTCCACCGCCATGTTGGCGAGTGTGAAACGACCGCTCATGCTCATTTTTTTAATAGCGCCGCCGTGAAATTCCAGCGCTTTATAGGTAGCGCCGTCCGCGCCGAGCGTGCCGATTAAGTGCAGAACCAGGTCTTTGGCGCCGACGCCTTTTTGAAAATCGTTATTGATATCGATTTTGAACGACTCCGGCACGCGGAACCAGTTTTTACCCAAGCCCATCGCCACCGCAACATCGGAAGAACCCATGCCGGTAGCGAAAGCACCCAGGCCTCCCGCAGTCACCGTGTGCGAGTCCGCCCCCACCACCACGTCGCCCGGCCGCGCGTAGGCTTCCTGGACGATCTGGTGGCAGACGCCGTCGCCTACTTCGGAGAGAATGCACCCGCTCTGCCTTGAGAAGTCCCGCAGCAGGATGTGGTCGTTGGAGAGGCCGGCGCCGGGACTCGGCGCCGCATGGTCGATAAACAAAACCGTCCTTTTAGCGTCGGCCAGCTTGCCCATGCCGCTGTCCCGGTACAGCCTGACGGTCAGCGGTCCCGTGGTATCCTGAACGAAAGCCAGGTCGACTTTAGCGATAACGATATCGCCGGCCTTAGCGTCCGTGCCGGACTTTTCGCTTAAGATTTTTTCCGCTATTGTCTTGCCCAAAAATATATTCTCTTTCAGGTCTCTCCCTTTGAAAAAGGGAGATTACGAGGTATTTTATTACATCGGGATATTGCCGTGCTTCTTGACTGGTCTTGATTCCTTTTTATCTTTCAATGCTTCTAGAGCCGCGATGATTTTAGCCCGCGTCTCGCCGGGCTGGATGACAGCATTGATATACCCCATTTTAGCCGCCACGTAGGGATTGTAGAGCAGCTCGCGGTACTCCTTGATTTTTTCCTGCTCTTTGGCTTCCCTGTCCTTAGCCTCTTCTATCTCTTTGCGGAAGATAATATCGGCGGCCGCTTCCGCCCCCATGACGGCGATTTCCGCCTGCGGCCAGGCCAGCGTATAGTCCGCCCCCAGCCCCTGGCTGCACATGGCGATGTACGCCCCGCCGTAAGCCTTGCGGGTTATGAGCGTTATCTTGGGCACCGTCGCCTCGGCGTAGCACCAGAGTAATTTAGCGCCGTGGCGGATAATGCCGCCCCACTCCTGGTGGCTGCCCGGCAGGAACCCGGGCACGTCGGCGATGGTAAGCAGGGGGATATTGAAGGCATCGCAGAACCTGATGAAGCGGGTTGCCTTGTCCGAGGCGTTGATATCGAGGCAGCCGGCTAAATAGTTGGGCTGGTTGGCAATGATGCCGACGACCTGCCCGTTCATGCGCGCGAAGGCGGTAATCATGTTGGTCGCCCATTGCCTTGACGACTCCAGATATTCGCCGTTATCCACGATGGCTTTGATGACGTCCTTCATGTTGTAGGTCTTGCTGGAGTTTTCCGGCAGGATTTCATCCAGAGCCTTATCGGCGCGGTCGGAGGTGTCCTTGGTCTTGAGATAGGGCGGTCTTTCCTCGTTGTTGGACGGCAGATAGCTCAAGAGGCACTTGATTTCCTCGATGGCCTGCTCGTCATTATCGCAGGCGAACTGCGCCACGCCGCTCCTGGTGCTGTGGGTTATCGCGCCGCCCAGTTCATCGTTGGTGATTTCCTCGCTGGTGACGCTCTTGACCACCCCCGGGCCGGTGATGAACATATAGCTGGTCTTTTTCACCATAAAAACGAAGTCCGTCATCGCCGGTGAATAGACCGCGCCGCCCGCCGCCGGACCCATGACGGCCGATATCTGGGGAATGACCCCGGAGGCGCAGGAGTTGCGGTAGAAGATATTGCTGTAGCCGTCGAGGGCGTTGATGCCTTCCTGGATGCGCGCCCCGCCGCTGTCGATAAAGCCGACCATGGGCACTTTCATCTTCATCGCCAGGTCCATGACGCGGCAGATTTTCCGGGCGTGCATCTCGCCGAGCGTGCCGCCGCGCGCCGTGAAGTCCTGGGCGAAGGCGCAGACGGTGCGGCCGTTCACCTTGCCGAAGCCGGTGATGACGCCGTCCGCCGGGATGGACACTTTGTCCAGTCCGAAGTTACTCGAGCGGTGCTCCACGAAAAGGTCGGTCTCCTGGAACGTGCCCTTATCGAAGAAAAGGTCGAGCCTTTCGCGGGCGGTCAGCTTGCCGGAATCGTGCTGCTTCCGGACGCTCTTTTCGCCGCCCCCCGCTTTAAGCTCCGCCTCAAGTTTCTTAAGTTTCTCGTTTTCTTTTCTCAAATACGTTTCACCTCGCAGCTATAGCCTGAAAACAAGTAAATGATAACATAAGGTGAATTAGGGGGCAAATAGAAAACTTTACCCTTCGTTATACCTCTCCTCCTGCCACGGGTCGCCGTGGATGTGGTAGCCGTTAATCTCCCAGAACCCCGGCTCTTCGTTAGCCATGAACCTGATGCCGGTCACCCACTTGGCGCTTTTCCAGAAGTAGAGCCGCGGCACCACCAGTCTTACCGGGCCTCCGTGCTCTGGCGCTAAAGGCTGGCCGTCGTGCTTAAGCGCGAACAGGACGTCCTCCCGGAAAAAGTCCTCCAGCGGAATGTTGGTGGAAAAACCTCCCATCCCCGCCACCATGACGTGCCTTGCCTCCCCTTTTATCTGCACGAGGTCTTTGATGGTAGAAGTGCTGACTCCCTCCCAGGTGTTGTTCAGGCGCGACCAGGTGGTGACGCAGTGGATATCGGAGAAGACCTCGACCATAGGAAGGGCGGTGAATTCTTCGTAGGTGAGGGTGCGCTCCTTTTCAACCAGCCCCGTAATCTTAAGCGTCCATTTTGACGTGTCGATTTTTGGAACGCTGCCGTAGTGCAGCACCGGCCATTTTTCAACCAGGCGCTGGCCCGGCGGCACCCGGTTTGCCTTTAGCGTATCGGGACTGATGATTTTTCTAATGCTTTCCATATTTTCAATATATCACGATAACGGGGAAATATGTTAGAAAAAAATCTCCCTTATTCCCTCTTTACGAAAGAGGGACAATCCTTTGGGCAAGAAAATAACATCGTCTCCCTTTGTAAAAGGGAGAGTGAGAGAGGGATTTTTTGTGCCTCTTTACTAAAGATATGAATATATGTAATATAAATCTGGGTATGAAAACTGTTTTGACTCCCACAAAATGCGGCACGAGCGAGTTCCGCTGGGGCGAGAAGACCTACATCATGGGGGTGGTGAACCTTAGCCCGGACTCGTTTTCCGGCGACGGCATCGGCGGTGATATAGAGCGGACGGTGGCGCAGGCGCGGCGCATGGTGGAGGAGGGGGCGGACATTATCGACGTGGGAGGGGAGTCCACGCGCCCCGGCACCGAGCCCCTGTCTATCGAGGAGGTGGAGGCCGAGCTGGCTCTGGTGATTCCAGCTATCAAGCGGCTGGTCAGAGAAATCTCCGTGCCCATCAGCATCGATACATACAAGTCGCGGGTGGCGGTACGCGCCCTGGAGGCCGGCGCCGTCATGATTAACGATATCTGGGGGCTTAAGCAAGACCCCGCCCTCGCCCGCCTGGCCGCGGAGAAAAGCGTGCCCGTCATCCTGATGGCCAATGAGCGCGACGCCCCGCCGAAGACCGGCATCGTGGCGAAGGTGCTGGCGGATTTGCAGAACGGCATCGATATCGGTGAAGCGGCGGGCGTGCCCCCGCAGAACATCATCGTCGACCCCGGGATAGGGTTCGGCAAGACTTTGGAGCAGAACCTGGAGATGGTCAACCGGCTGGCGGAGCTGAAAGCGCTGGGCAAGCCCATCCTGCTGGGCACATCGCGCAAGAGCATGATAGGGCTGGTGCTCGACCAGCCGCCGGACAAGCGACTCGAGGGGAACCTGGCGGTGACGGCCATCGGCATCGCCAACGGGGCCGATATCGTGCGGGTGCATGACGTTAAGGAGACGGCGCTTGTCTGCCGCATGAGTGATGCTATAATAAGGAGGGGTTCAATCGGTGAATAAGACGGA
>JAFGOC010000094.1 GCA_016926705.1 Dehalococcoidales bacterium
CTCACGTACGGACAAGGTTAAAAATAGCTTCATACCGATTGCTTCGGCGGCTGATTCTATGATATATTCTTAAATAATATGTCAATTAACCGGAACATCCATTTTAGTTAAAGGCAATATCTTTGGAAAATAATAAAATGATAGCCGCTCTTTTGCTTGGTCGCGAAGGAAGCGTTGGTTTCCCGGGCAAGAACACTTATCCGGTGCTGGGGCGCCCGATGTTGCTTTATCCAATCATGGCAGCCAAGAATGCCCGTAACGTAGACGAGGTGTATTTTTCTACCGACTCGGAGGCGTACAAAAAGATAGGGCGCGAGCAGGGCATTAATATCATCGACCGCCCGCCCGAACTGGCCACCAAGCGAGCACTGGGCGAACAAGCTTATGCCCACGGCTACCGGGTCATCCGGGATAAATGGCAAGCCAAGGGCAAAGAGGTCGAGTTGATGGTACTGCTATTCTGCAACGCCGCTACTATCCTGGCGGAGACCATCGACCAGGGGATAGAAATCTTAAGGAAAAATCCGGACTATGATTCGGCGGTGACCGTATCTGCCTACAACATGTGGAGCCCGCTGCGGGCCAGGAAAATCGGCGCAGACGGATTGCTGCATCCCTTCGTGCCTTTCGAGACTTTCGGCGACCCCAAGACTATGAACTGCGACCGTGATTCTCAAGGCGATGTGTGGTTCGCCGATATGAGTGTATCAATCGTCCGTCCCCATTGCCTGGAAAACCTGGACGCAGGCCTGCTGCCCCAGAAATGGATGGGGCAGAAAATCTACCCCCTAAAACAGTGGGGCGGCTGCGATGTCGACTTCGAATGGCAGATACCCATGGTGGAATACTGGCTCAAGAAACACGGTTTTAGCGAAAAGAAAACACGTTATGAAAAATAATCGACCGGCAGGTCAGGGATACCTTTATGGCACGAGCACAGGCAAACGCTAATTTTCACACGGCCGGCACGGGCACGGTATTCGATGTCCGCCAGGACGAACGCTTTCTGGAATACCGGCGGCGGTGGTTCGAATACCCGCGCGACTTAATAGTGGGCGATTTCCCCATCCACCTAGATATAGAATCTACCAACGCCTGTAACTTGAGATGCCCCTTCTGCGCCGTTACATCGAAAAACTGGGGGCCCTATCGTAAGGGCTTTATGGACATGGGACTCTATAAAAAAATCATCGATGAAGGCGCAACTAACGGACTCTGCTCGATGAAATTAAGTCTGCGCGGCGAGCCGATGCTGCACCCTAAGCTCCTGGAAATGATAAGGTATGCTAAAGAAAAAAACATTATCGATGTCTATTTCAATACCAATGGCACCCTGCTCAATGAAAGCAATATCAACGGATTAATAGACGCCGGATTGGATAGAATATCCATCTCCTTCGAAGGCACTGAAAAAACGTTCTACGAACAATGCCGCGTGGGAGCGAAGTTCGAGGACGTAATGGCTAATATCAAGCTTTTACGGAAAATCAGGGATAAACGTGGGGTATCATACCCCCAAATCAGAATGCAGACCGTATTGCTACCGGAGCTTGAAAAAAGCTTCCCACAATACGTAGAGTTCTGGCAGGGTATTGCCGACGAGGTGGCCTATCTCGATTACCGGCACGAGTCTGCCGACGACGATCACCGGGGGCTGGTGGCCGACTGGTCCTGCCCGTTCCTCTGGCAGCGCATGGTGGTATTGTGGGACGGCACTATTCTACCATGTTTGATGCATGGTGTTGCCGATTTTAACCTGATGTCTCTGGGAAACGTTAAAGAAACAAGTATCAAAGAATCCTGGAAAAGCCAACAGTCCAACCACTACCGGGAACTACACAAATCGGGCAATGCTCATAAACTCGAAGCATGCGACCGCTGTTCGTACCGGGCAATGGAACTGGAAAAGCTCGGCATAAAAAGGAATAGTTGACCAGATATAGGCTATAATACACCCAGGAGGTGATAACTGGCTTGTTTGAAGATCTAAAGGGGAAAAGGGTACTGGTCACCGGAGCCAGTTCCGGGATAGGCGCCAATATTGCTGAACTGCTAGGTTCCTATGGAGCGTCGGTGGGCGTGCACTATCGCAGCAACAAAAAGGGCGCTCTGGAAGTAATTGACAAAATCACCAAAAAGGGCGGCAAGGCTAAATTATTTATGGGCGACCTGCTACAAATTTCCGCGGCTATCAAACTACTGGAGTCTTTTGTGAATACCTCCGGCGGCATTGACGTTCTGGTGAATAATGCCGGGGAGATTTATGGAGAAGTAAATTTCCTGGAATTGGACGAGAAGTCCTGGGATGATACTTTTACCCTGAATGCCAAGGCGCCTTTCTTTCTGGCGAGGGAAGCTTTCAGGATAATGAAAGAACAGGGCGGCGGGAAAATCATCAACATAAGCTCCGTATCTGCCAAGTACGGCGGTTCGCTGAAAACAATGCATTACGGAGCGGCAAAGTCGGCTCTGGACTCGATTACAATAGGGCTTGCCCGTGCCGGAGCGGAATATAACATACTGGTCAATTCCGTGAGAGGCGGCTTTATTAATACTCCGCTACATAAAAAGTTAGGACGCAGCGAAAAAGATATAAAAGACCGAATAAGAAAAATCCCCTTGAAGCGCGCCGGAGAGCCGGAAGACATTGCCCGCATGATACTATTTTTAGCTTCTAAAGCTGGAGATTATATTACCGGGGAGATATTCACCGTTGCCGGAGGAGACTAAAAATCCGGTATGAAAGAAGAGGAGATTCGCAAGCGTTCCGCCTTTAACCAGTATCTTAAACTGATAGCCGAAGATGTAAAGACGATTTTTGCCGATAGCGGCAGTTTTGTAAAAATCGACTGCCCGGCCTGCGGCAGCAAGAAATATCAAGCCCAATTTGAAAAAACCGGATTTACGCTAGCGCTATGCCAAAACTGCGGCACGTTGTTCGTTAACCCCCGCCCACCCGGCCGATTGCTGAACGACTTTTACACACAGTCGCGCTCTTCAAGTTATTTCGTTCAAGGCTTCTTTAAGCCGGTGGCGGAAGCGCGACGGGAAAAAATTTTCCGTCCCCGGGCGGAGTACATCATGGATACTTTGCCAGAGAAATCAAAGGGAGTTATCGGAGATATCGGCGCCGGTTTTGGACTATTCCTAGAAGAGTTACGAAAGCTTTGGCATTCAGCCAGAATGGTGGCTATCGAGCCGTCCATGGAAGAGGTGGAAATCTGTAAAGCAAAGGGACTGGAAACCATCCCCTGCGCCCTGGAGGACGTGGAGGGCTGGGACGGCAAATTCGATTTACTCACATCTTTCGAGCTTTTTGAGCATTTATACAGTCCCGATGAGTTTTTTAAGAAGATATGGAAACTGCTGCGTCCCGGGGGTCATTTATTCCTCACCACCCAGAACGGGGAGGGTTTCGACATCCAGATACTGTGGGAAAAATCAAAAAGCATTTCCCCACCCGTCCACCTGAACTTCTTTAATCCGGGGTCGATGAAAAGACTGCTCAAAGCCAATAAATTCATCGTGGAGCAGATTGACACGCCGGGAAAGCTGGACTGGGATATCGTGGATGGGATGTACCGGCAAGAAGGAGTGGACCCGGGACGACTCTGGAGGCTGGTGGCGGACAAAGCCGGGCCGGAAGCTAAGAGCAGCCTGCAAACGTGGATTACGGAAAATAACTTGAGTTCACACATGAGAGTACTGGCCAGGAAAGGCAAATGAATAAACCTAAAGTTTTTGTTTCTACATCCTCTTTTGCGGAGTATGATAAGCTGCCCTTAAAGCTCCTCAAGGATGCCGGAATCCTCTCTCAAGTTAACCCCTACGCGCGTAAGCTGACGGAAGATGAGTGCCTGAAATTTTTCGGGGATGTGGACGGCCTGATTGCCGGCACCGAGCCTTTGACAGCGGAGGTAATAAAATCAGCTAAAAAACTTAAGGTAATTTCCCGCGTGGGGGTGGGTCTGGACAACGTGGATTTAGAGGCAGCTAAAAAACGCGGCATCAAGGTATTCAATACCCCGGACGCACCCACTCCAGCGGTAGCCGAACTGACGCTGGGGCTGATGCTGGCGCTGCTACGTAATATCCCGCGCGGGGACAGGGAGATACGCGCCAGTAAATGGCAAAAACAGATGGGCAACCTGCTACGGGGCAAAAAGGCGGGGATTATAGGACTGGGTCGTATCGGGCAGAAGGTGGCGGAGCTGGTAAAGGGGCTGGGGGCACAGGCGGCCTACTGCGACCCCGCGGTGACTAAAGCCGGATATAAGAAATTATCACTCGAAGAATTGCTGGCACAATCGGACATCGTCAGCCTGCATTTATCCGGCGGGGGAACGCTGCTCGGCGAGAAAGAGCTACGAAGCATGAAAAAGGGCTCATATCTGGTCAACTGCGCCCGGGGCGGTTTGGTCGATGAAAAAGCTCTGGCGAAGGTATTGAAAGAAGGGCATCTTGCCGGCGCCGCCCTGGATGTCTTTGCCCAGGAGCCTTACACCGGCCCATTAACCAAGCTGGACAATGTTATTTTGACCCCTCATATCGGGTCGTACGCCATAGAGTCCAGGATAGAAATGGAAGTCCAGGCCACCAGAAACCTGATTGAAGGACTTAAGGGATAAGATGATAAAGGCGATTATCTTCGACCTCGACGGCGTGATAATAGAGTCGGCCGGCATCAAGACCGAAGCCTTCCGCACGCTTTTCGCCGATTATCCTGACAAGCTGCCGCAAATCATGGCCCACCATGAGAAAAACGCCGGTATTTCCAGGTACGTTAAGTTCCGCTATTTCTATGAAAAAATACTCGGTAAAGAACTGACGCCGGAGAGGGAAAAAGAGCTGGGCGAGGAATTTTCTCAAATAGTGCTGGACAAAATACTCAAGGCGCCGTTCGCAGCCGGAGTTATGAAATTTTTAAAAGAAAACGTCAAGCGATACCGTTTTTTTATCGCCTCCGGCACCCCTGAAGAAGAACTAAAATATATACTGAAACAAAGGAGGCTGGAAAAATATTTTCGCGGCGCTTACGGCACGCCGCAGACGAAAACAGAGATAACGCGCCGGATTTTGGACGAAAACAATTTATCGGCCGGGGAGGCAGTCTTCGTGGGCGACGCCGAGTCCGACCTTACTGCGGCCAGAGAAACGGGGGTAATATTTGTCGCCAGGGCCGATATGAGCGATAATACACTTGATGACTGCACCTGGCGTATTCAGGACTTCACCGACTTCGAAGCAGTCCTGGCAAAAATTGAAAAAACAGTCCCGGCAAGCACATAGGCAAAAGGGGGTAAGATGAAAGCTATCGTTTTTGGCGGCTCCGGTTTCCTGGGCAGTCATGTGGCCGATGCCCTCACCGGCGCGGGATATGAAACAACAATCTACGACGTTACGGCATCACCCTACCTGCAAAAAAGCCAGAAGATGATTACCGGCAATATCCTGGATAAAAAGGCGGTGGAAAAAGCGGTGGCGGGATGCGACGTGATCTACAACTTTGCGGGGATGGCTGATATTCAGGAAGCCCATGACAAACCACTGGAGACCATAGAAAGCAACGTCATAGGGAACACCATCGTGCTTGAAGCCTGCCGCCTACAGCGCATAAAAAGGTATATTTTCGCAAGCACGATTTATGTTTACAGCAGCGCCGGGTCTTTTTACAGGAGCAGTAAACAGGCCTGCGAGCTTATCATTGAAAATTACCATGAAGTATTTGGCCTGCCCTATACCATCCTGCGCTACAGCTCCCTGTACGGTCCCCGGGCTGGCGAGACCAACTGGATTTACTCCGCGCTGAAGCAGGCAGTGACCGAGGGAAAAATCAGCCGCGGCGGCGACGGCGAAGAGATAAGGGAATATATCCATGTGGAAGACGCCGCCAGATGCAGCGTAATGATTCTCGACGAAGAGTATAAAAATCAGTCGATTATCATTGCCGGGCAGCAGTCGATGAAACTAAAAGATATAATGGTCATGATAAAGGAAATCCTGCAAAACAGGATAGAACTCGAATTTGTACCGACATCGTCAAGCCTCCACTACAACATTACCCCTTATAAATTCAATCCCAAGATTGCCCGGAGACTGATACTCAATTCTTATCTGGACCTGGGCCAGGGACTGCTTCAATGCCTCGATGAAGTGTATAAGAAACATCAAAAATAAATTATGAAAGATTCTGTTGATTCCGAAACCAGGCAGCCTATTATCATCTGTCCTCCCGGAAAATCATCCATCCAGAAAGCACTGCGGCTATTCAATGACAAACCTTTCCAGTGGGCCTATCTTGGAGAGGACAGCCTTGGAGCGATGGCCGTAGAACGGTTTATAAGCGGCAAGGGACAACATCTGGAAATCGGTGATAAGCTTCAGGAAACAGCCGGCTCGCTGCGACAGCCTTATATCGACTATATCGGTAAGTTAAGTCTTAAATATAATTCCCTAGAATGGTGGGCTAGCTCTATTTCCGATAAAAATCTCTGGTCTTCAAAAACCTTTCTCTATTTATGCTACGTAAGACTATCCCGGGACCTGGCAAAAACAGGCGGACGGGAGGACCTTTTACTTATCGGCGAGAACCGCACCATCCGGCAGGGGATACTGGAAAATCTTGAAGACTTACCGCAGTATGAAATACACCTTATCGAGACACCAGTACGAAACCGTTTAGACGCAATTTATAAAAATATCAGTTCATTGATAGCCAAGGTGAAACTTTTAGCCCTTATGATTTACCGCGTATTGCAGGCCCGAAGCTACCGATTGAACCCGTCCGTGACTAAACAACAACGCCCTGCAGAAGAGCTGACGCTTATCCACAGCTGGATTCTCGAGCGTTCCTTTAGTGACATGGGCGAATATCGAGATATCTTTCTCGGGGACCTGGCGAATCATTTGAAAAACAAGGGTAAGAAGGTAGTCATCGTTCCTAATATTTTATATACGCTCTCCTATCGTCAGGCTCTGAAAAAACTGCAAAAAAGTCTTAAAATCATTTTGCTGCCGGAATCATTCTTAAAACTATCAGATATTTTTCGTGTATTCATCAAAACATTATCGAGTCGAGACAGGCGTTCTTATCCAGATGTGCAGGGCATTAGGATAGCCGGGATAATAGCCGATGATGCAAAGCAATACCTGCAGCGAACCTCTCTGGCTCAAAACCTGTTAATGTATGAAGCCATCAGACGCTGGAAGCAAGCAGGCATATTAATAGAGTCCTTTATCTATACATATGAGAACCAGACATGGGAAAAAATGTATTGCCTGGGGCTAAGAAAGTATTTCCCATCGGCGCGGATTATCGGTTACCAGCACTCAACCGTCCCCAGGATGCTTTTGACCTACTTTTTTTCCCGGGACGAACTGCCTGTTTTGCCCTTTCCCGACAAGGTTATCACCAACGGTGGATACACAGAAAAGTTGTTCAAAGAGTCTGGCTATGACCCCACCAAGGTCGTCCGCGGTGGGGCTATCAGGTACACCGGACTATTGAAACAAAAAATCGCCCCACCGCAGATGAATATTACATATCCGGTCATCCTGGTGGCACTATCGGTGAGTAAAAACGAGACGGTTGAACTGATCTGGAAAGTCATCAGGGCATTCATCGATAAAAGACAATACAAAATTATCCTGAAGTTCCATCCGACCTTTCCTTATCGCCTTTTTAAGAGAGAGATAGGCACTTTACCCCGAAATTTCAACGTGTCAGAAACGCCGATTAATGAATTACTCTTGAAATGCAATCTGCTGGTTTATGCTTTCACGGCTACGTCTATAGAGGCACTAGCCTCAGGTGTCCCGGTACTGCATATAAAGTCAGGTTTCACCATCGACCGTGATAACCTCGCCGACTACCCGCCTGACATCAGGGCATCGGCCAGCACACCAGAGGATATACTAAAGGCAACGGAAAAAATAATGAAAATGGACGAAAGCGAACTAGCCCGTAAAAGACGATTATGGGCGGAGGTGGTCGGCGATATGTTCGGGCCGGTAGATGAAAGTACGTTTGATTTGTTTTTATAATTGGGGGATAATGCAGATTAATAATCATAATTTAATAGGTAGAGGCAGATGATTGCGGTATCTAAGGGGTGCCTGGGTGCGGAAGAACTGGCGGCAGTTAAGGCAGCATTTGAGCTTGGTTATTTCGGCATGGCGTCTAAGGTCCTGGAATTTGAAGAAGCTGTAAGGAAATACCTGGGCGCAAAATATGTAATCACCACCAACAACTGCACCTCCGCCCTGCACGTAGCCTTAGACGCACTTGGCATTGGTAAAGGAGACGAGGTTATCACGCCCTCTTTGACGTTTATCGGCGCTTTTCAGGCAATATCAGCCACCGGAGCCACACCTGTGCCGGTTGATGTTTATCCCGATACGCTTTTAATAGACATCGAGGACGTAAAAAGGAAAATAACTCCGCAAACAAAGGCAATTATGCCGGTGCATTATGCCGGCAACCCCTGCGATCTTGATGCCCTGGCCAAGATAACAAAGGACCACAAGATAAGGATTATCGAGGACGCCGCCCATGCGTTTGGCTCGTATTATAAAGGCAAGAAAATAGGCAGCTTCGGGGACATTATCTGTTTCAGCTTCGATTCAATCAAAAACATCACCTGCGGGGAGGGAGGAGCCATTATTTGTTTTGACGAAGCGCTCGCTGATATACTTAGACAAAAAAGATCATGCGGGATGAAACGTCCGGGTCAGGGTTCAAGCGAATGGAAGGAGCGGGTGCCGTTCGTTGAGGTCAACATGCAGGGATACCGCTATCATATGAGCAACATCAATGCCAGCATCGGGCTGGTACAACTAAAGAAAATCGACTCATTTATCGCGCGGCGACGCGAAATTTGCCGTCGCTATGACAGCGCTCTTAAAAACGTCCCGGGCATAACCTGCCTGCCCATCAACTATGATAATGTTGCCCCTCATATCTACGTTATTCGGGTCAAAAACGGACTCCGTAATAAACTCATGGAATACTTGAGGAACCTGGATATTGAGACGGGCATCAACTATGTACCCAATCATCTCCATCACTTTTACGCCCGTAAAAATGTGAGTCTACCAGCAACAGAGCAGGCATTTCAGGAGATTTTAACCATCCCTTTGCACTGCGGCTTATCCGATAGCGATGTAGACAAAGTTATACATGGTATAATCGGGGGAATCAAAGATTTAGCATCCTGATAGCGAGGTGGTTATAATGCAACCCAAGGTGGTTATCCTCTGCGGCGGACTGGGCACAAGGCTAAAAGAAGAGACCGATATCAGACCCAAGCCCATGGTCATGATAGGTGATAAACCCATTCTATGGCACATAATGAAAATTTATTCCCATTATGGTTTTAATGATTTCATACTCTGTCTCGGCTATAAAGGCGAGGTAATCAAGCAATATTTCCTGAACTACGATTTTCTAAACAGCGATTTTACTATCAAGCTGGCACCTCAAAAAACGGTTACCGTTCACAAGACCTCGGAGGAAAGCGACTGGCGCATCACGCTGGCGGATACGGGCGTCAATGCCCTCAAGGGCGCGCGCCTCAAGAGAATCGAAAAATACATCAAAGAAGATACCTTTATGGTCACTTACGGCGATGGGGTGGGCAATATCGATATCAAAAAACTACTCGATTTTCATAACAGTCACGGCAAGATGGCTACCGTCACCGGCGTAAGACCTCCTTCACGTTTCGGTGAGATGGAAACAAAAGACCATAAAGTACTACTTTTCACAGAAAAACCTCAAGCTTCAGCGGGGCTAATAAACGGCGGATTCTTCGTGTTCAACCGGAAATTCTTCGAATGCCTGACAGATGAGGATAACTGTGATTTTGAACGCGGCACGCTTGAAGAAATAGCAGCTCGCGGCGAACTGATGGTCTATAAGCACGAAGGTGATTGGGCGTGCATGGACACTTACCGTGATGTAGAATATTTAAATAAGCTCTGGCAGAATAACGCGGCCTTCTGGAAGATATGGAGATAGTTATGGAAAATAAATCTTCCTGGCAAGGAAAAAATGTATTTATCACCGGCTGTACCGGCTTTCTAGGCGCATGGCTGACCCAGGCGCTGGTGAAGCGGGGGGCGAACGTGGCGGGGCTGGTAAGAGATAATGTGCCCCGAGCAAACTTTATCAAGCTGGGACTGGATAAACAAATCACGATCGTACGCGGCGAGGTGGAGAACTATTTCCTCCTGGAACGCGCCATCAACGAATATGAGATAGACACCGTTTTTCACCTGGCGGCGCAGACAATCGTGACTATCGCCAACAGGAACCCCCTCGGCACTTACGCGACCAATATCAACGGGACCTGGAATATTCTCGAAGCCTGCCGGCGGAGTCCGCTGGTAAAACGAATCATCGTTGCGTCCAGCGACAAAGCCTACGGCGAGCACGAGGTGCTGCCTTACAAGGAAGACGCCGCCCTGAAGGGTGCCCACCCCTATGATGTTACTAAAAGCTGCGCCGATTTACTGGCCCTGGCTTACCATGCCACCTATAAAACACCAGTCTGTGTCACCAGGTGCGGCAATTTCTACGGGGGCGGCGACCTTAATTTTAACCGGATTGTGCCGGGCACCATCCGCTCGGCAATTTTCAACGAGCGGCCCATCATCAGGAGCGACGGCACGCTTATACGCGACTATATCTATATTCTGGATGCAGTCGAGGCATATATCCTGCTGGCGGACAAAATGGAAAAACAGGATATCTCCGGCGAGGCTTTTAACTTTAGCAATGAGAACCAGATAAACGTGCTGGACATCACCCGTAAAATACTGGAGGTAATGGAGAGAAAAGACCTCGAGCCCAACGTACTGAACGAGGCCAGCGGTGAAATCAAACACCAGTATCTATCAGCAGAAAAAGCCCGTAAGGCGCTGGGCTGGAAGCCTAAATACAAGCTGGAAACGGGACTTAAAGAGACGGTAAAGTGGTACAGGGACTATTTTAAATGATTGAGGGTGTACTGGTTAAACAGCTTTCCCAGATAGCCGACGAACGCGGCAAAATCATGCACATGCTCCGCGCCGATGAGCCCCATTTTGAGAAGTTCGGCGAGATATACTTTTCAATCGTCTATCCGGGCGTCGTCAAGGGATGGCACATCCATAAAGAAATGACGCTCAACTACTCCGTAGTGTCCGGCATGATAAAGCTGGTGCTTTACGACCCCAGGAAAAACTCGAAAACAAAGGGTGAGATACAGGAGCTATTTATCGGCGAGGACAATTACGTTCTGGTGAAAATTCCGCCGGGCATCTGGAACGGTTTTAAAGGAATCGGCGACAAACCGGCTATCGTAGCCAACTGCGCCACCCTACCCCACCGACCCGATGAAATAGAACGCCTCGACCCCTTGAAAAACGATATCCCCTACGACTGGGGACTGAAACACGGCTAAAGCACAGGCATTATAAAATGCGGATTCTTGTAACAGGCGGGTTCGGGTATTTAGGCAGTCATGTCTGTGACTACCTTCAAAAAAAAGGTCACCAGGTCAGGATATTATCAAGAAAACCCCATCCAGAGCTCGCAGCATGGAGTCAGCAATTCGAAGTACGCACCGGGGATGTTGCTGACTATTCCTCCATAAAAGATTTTTGTAACAATATAGACGCGGTGATTCATACCGCCGCCTTAAACGAGGTAGACTGTAAAAGCAGAGAAAAAGAGGCCCTGCTGGTCAATGGATTGGGGACTAAAAACGTACTGCAGGATGCCTCCAAGAACGGGGTGAAGAGTTTCATCTATTTTTCCACTTTTCATATTTACGGTATTCCCAAGGCAAGCGTCATCACTGAAGAGACTTTACCCGACCCCGTAACCACATACGCCATCACGCATTATTTAGCCGAATGTTTTTGCCGCCAGTTTGAGGTTGGAAAAAAACTTAAGTGTAATATCCTGAGAATATCCAATGGCTACGGAGCGCCCCTTTTCAAAAGCATCAACAGGTGGACGCTGGTACTTAACGATTTATGCTCGATGGCTTTTCAGCAGAAGCGGATTGCACTTAGGTCGAAGGGTACACAGGAAAGAGACTTCGTAGGCATCAAGGATATACTGCAGGGAGTTGACATTCTTCTTCAAAGGCAAAACGAAGACGGCGGCAATATATTCAACCTTGGTTCCGGTAAAAATATTTCTATTATTACACTGGCACGAATGGTGGCCGAGGTCTATCAGGAGAGATACAAGCGAAATATCAGTGTTGAAATACCGGAAGACGCCGCAGAACCGGATATAAAAGCACCTTTCAAATTCTCTATTGAAAAGCTAAAGCGTCTCGGTTACGGGCCCGTTTCAGACATTAAAGAAGAAATCGGGAATATTTTCAGGCTTTTGGAGTCTTGAGTCAGCAATGAGGATAAGCGTTATCATCCCGACATATAATCGCGCCCTTATAGTTAAAGAGGCTATTGAATCGGTACTCGTTCAAACCTTCCAGGATTTTGAGTTGATTATCGTTGATAATTATTCCGGCGACGATACCGAATCAGTGGTCGGTTCTTATCATGACCAGCGCATAAGATACTTTAAAAATCAGAACAACGGGCTGGTGAGCGTAAACAGGAATTTCGGTATTCAAAAAGCAGGAGGCGAGTACATTGCCTTCCTGGATGACGATGACCTGTGGCTGCCGGAAAAACTGGAGAAACAGGTTAAGCTGATGGACTCAAATAAAGAGCTCGGGCTGGTCTATTCTGATTGCTACATAATGGATGATGCTGGTTCTTCACAGGGAAAAACCTATTTTTCTTATATAAAACCTATCAGAGGCGCCGCTCTGAAAGGACTGCTGCAGGAAAATACTATCGCCACATTAACGGCGATGGTGAGTAAAAAGGCGCTCGATAAAGTGGGGGATTTTAGAACAAAATACATCATTGCCCAGGATTACGACCTGTGGTTGAGAATAGCACAACAATACCCGATAGACTTTATTAATGAGCCTTTAGCTAAATACAGGATTCACCGCGGTGGCGCTTCTTCAAAAAACAACATTATCAACTATAAGGAAGGACTGCAAATCAGGGGCTACTGGCTTAAGAAAAACCCGGAGCTAAAAAAGGAACTGGGCGGGAGGACTAAAATATTGAAATACTGGCCCATATTCCTGGGGGCGCTGGGGAACATTTTCCGGAGAAAAAGCTTTAAATCTATCAAGGAATCATTTGGCCTGGTTAAATACATGTTATTCAGGGAGTACGAAAGGGACTAAGTTAATTCATCACCTGCCTGGCCGCGCTTCTATCCTACACAACGATTATTCTGATAACACCTTTTTCAATGAGTCGACTACGTAGTCAACCTCTGGTTCAGTCAGTCCCGGGTATACGGGCAAACAGATATGCTTTGCGGCTACGTATTCTGTTTGCGGGAAGGTATCCGCGGGGTCGTTGGCCACCGTTCCGGGGTATTTCTTAAAAGCGGGCTGTTTATGGCAGGGGTGAGAATAGACCTCGCTGGTGAGGGACACGGAATATTTTTCTTTGAGTATCTTTTTTATCATTTCTCTATCTATATTATCATCGAGAAACACAATGTATTTATAGTAAGAAGGCTTTACTTTGGCCGGTAGATACAATTTTCTGATGCCTTTTACACCGTCGAGCTTTTTATCATACCAAGCGGCGATTTTCCTTCTCTCTGTCAAGATTGCTTTGGCCTTCTTCATCTGCTGGATGCCAAGCACAGCGTGAAGCTCGCTGAAACGCCAGTTATACCCTAATTCAACATGATTATTGGGGTCGTCCGGGGCCCGCCCGTGGTCGCGCAACGAGACGGCTTTCCTATAAATGCCTTCATCCTCGGTAGTAACCATGCCGCCTTCCGCAGTCACCAGGGGTTTGGTAGGATAAAAAGAAAAGGAACCGGCCAATCCCAGCGTACCCGCCTGTTTACCGCCGATGGTCGCTCCATGAGCGTGGGCGGCATCTTCGATGAGAATAATCCTATTTTTATCACATATTTCCTTTATTTCTTGAAATGACGGCGAAATTATCCCACCGATATGCACCAGCATCACCGCTCTGGTATCGGCGCGGAGCTTTTTCTTCAAGTCCTTCGGGTCGAGCTGGAGGTTTTCTTTATCACAGTCGGCAAAGATTACCTTACCCCCCGCGTGTACCACCGCCACCGGACTGGCCATCATGGTATTAGAGGGTACGACCACCGTCCTGCCGTCAACGCCGATAGCCCGCAGAATAATTTCCAGTGAGCTGGTGCCGCTATTGGTGGCGACAGCGTATCTGGCGCCGGTGAAAGTAGCAAAGGCCTTCTCAAATTCAGCTACCTTTGTACCCATAGTAAGGTAACCGCTCTTCAGGACATCCTTGATGCCCGCCTGGATGGCTCTTATTTCTTCCTCGCTATATTCCAACCTCAATACCGGTATCTTCATCAGTGGCTTTCCTTGTGCCGTCAGCCGTTCCTTTTTATCACGAATACCAGCCGGGGAAAATCGGGGAGGGGGCCGGGGTTATCCGCCGCGCTGATGGTGCCGTCCGCCTGCCGTACCATAACCTCGACGCCGTTAATCCCTTTGTCCCGCAGGTGCTGCAGGACATCCTGCGGATATATCGGGACCTCATGCACAACGTAATGAAATAAAAAGTGCCAGTTAAACGCTCTTTTACCTAAAATCATGCCTATAAAATTTCTAATAAATGTGACGGCTCTTTTTATTCCTTTACCGCGCGCGATGTTTTTTTGATGAGCTGCCTCTATCTCGCTGTTGCTGCGGTTTAGTACATCAAAAATAATCATGCCACCGGGGCAGGTCACCCTGACCATTTCGTCAATAGTCTTGTTTAGATCGGGAAAATGCCATGTTGAGTGAAAGCAATAAGTGGCGTTAAAATAGTTGTCTTCATATTCCAGGTTTTCCGCATCACCGACTTTGCACTTGATATTCGGGTTCAATTTACGACACTGCTCAATCAGGTCAGGAGAAAGGTCAATACCGTGGATTACATAGCCCGCCTTTTGCAAATAATCGGCGATAGGATAGCCGGTACCAATCGCGACTTCCAGCAATTTGCTTCCCCCGGGTACATGCTGGCAGATATAATCGCACAGGTTTTTATCATACTCTAAAAACCCGTATTGTTTCTTCCTCGCATCCGGCCACCATTTTGAGTATACTTCCTTTATATACCTTTTCCTTTCCACCCATCTACTCCTTATTTACACTCTTTCCTTCTCACCGGCCAGGGTATCATTCAATGCCCAGAACTGGTCAATTAACTTAGGGTCGAGATTCCCGTTAAGGAGCATTTCCTGGCTCTGGTGATAAAAGTATTCCCAGTGTTCCTTATCAAATTTCTTCCCTGCTTTTTCCAGTTCTTTCCAGACCTGGGTACCATAATAGGGGGCAAGTATACTAAGACTATTATAATCGGCATCCAATTCACGAGCAAAGTCGATGGTCTCCTTGAGGTCCTCGTTGGTCTCGTTAGGAAAACCGGTCATGAAATAGGCTGTGAAAGGGACTCCCACCTCTTTTATCCATTTTACAGCCCGGCGTATTTTTTCCTTAGTCTCGCCTTTGCGAATTGCCTTGAGTATTCTTTCGCTGCCGGATTCCACGCCAATTTTTAAACGGATACACCCCGCCTTCTTCATCATTACTATCAGCTCTTTATTCAGGCAGTCGGCGCGTGTATCACAAACCCACTGCATATTCAAAGATTTGGTAATCATCTGCCGACAGATTTCCATGGCGCGGTCTTTTTTAATGGTAAAGGTATCATCGTCAAGATGTAGTAAAGATACATGATATTTTTTCTTTAGCAGTTCCAGTTCTCCCATAACATTATCAACCGACCTTAGCCTGACGATGCTATGCCATATTGCCGGGCTGCCGCAGTAGGTGCACCTGGAGGGGCACCCCCTGCCAGTCATCATATAGCCGACATTAATATACCTGGTATCATTCAAGAAAGAGTCGCGGGCGGGATAAGGCAGGCTATCAAGGTCCTTTAAAAAGGGCCGGTCCTCATTATGTACAAGTTGTCCATTTTTCTTATAGGAAAGCCCCTTGATAGTCTCATTTTTTTTACCTTCTACCAACTCCAGAAAAGCGAACTCTGCCTCCCCCCGGATTACATAGTCAAACCCCGTCTCCGCCAGAGTACCCCGGGGATCGAGGGTGGGATGAGCGCCGCCCACAATTACCTTGGTATTTTTATTAATTGATTTGACTATTCCGGCAATAATACGTGCCGCTTTATAATTGGCGGTCACCATGGCAATGCCAACAACATCAGGGTTATAACCAGCAATTTTGTTCCTGATTTCCACATCCCAAAGCGGGTCAGCAGGGTTTTCAAGCAGTGCTTTGTAAGAATAGTAATTATCAAAGATTTGTTTCTGGTTGAGATACTCCGTGTTATCCAGATAGTCAGCATTATATATATCAGTCTGATGACCGTGCTGCTGCAGTACCGCAGTGATATAACCCAAGCCCAGATGCAGGCCGTTATAGTGGCTGCCCAGCAGACGATAGAAGGGGGGGGCGATTAACAGTATCTTTTTCATATCTTACTTTAATAGCGTTGCGAAATCCCTTTGTTAGCCGTACATCATATCTGCGTAAAGCTGCTCATCTTTAGCCATCTCTTTCTCGTACTCGGCCCTGTCTTTAATCAGCTTTCTATTTATTTTACCAAATTTAGCTCTTACCTCACCATTATTGAGCAAATATACTATTTTCTCCGCTAATGCTTGATAGTCTTCCTGCGGTACGACAAAGCCATTTTCGCCGTCGGTTATCCACTCCCGGTTGGCGGGGAGGTCGGTAACAACAGGGGCCAGCCCGCAGGCCATCGCTTCCTGCAGGCTTAGCGAGGTGCTGTCGCTCCGCGACGTGGAAACATAGATATCCGCCGAAGCCAGATAAGCCGCCAAATCGTCATGAGGCAGGTAACCGATAAACCTTACGTTTTGCGAAGCTCTAGAGTTTTTTACAAGATTCTCCAGATAATCCCGCTGGAAGCCGTCGCCGCCGATGATGAAGCGCGCTTGAGTCACCTGCTTGAGCACCAGCGGTATAGCCCTGACCAGCATTTCCACGTTATAAAGCGGCCTCAAGTGCCGGATGCAGATAATGGTGGGGAAGCCCGATATACCCAGTTTGTCTTTCAAACCGTCATCCGCCCGTTGCGGACTGAATTTATCCGTATCAATGCCATTATAAATTATCGATATTTTCTCGGGTTGTGAGCCAAGCCAAAGCAGCCCCTTTTTAACCACCTCGGAATCACAGACCACCCTATCCGCCCGCTTTATCACGAATTTAGCCACCAGCCTCCAGATGAAATTGCGGCGCGGGAACAAAAGCACGTCGGAACCCCAGGCGGTAACTACATAAGGATGAAAGCCGCTTAAGGCGGCCAGCAGGCCGTTATCGATGATAAAATGGGCGTCGATAACATCAGGTCTGATTTCTTTAAGCAGCTTACGAACCCTGAAAATCCACTGGAGGAAACTGAAGTACCTTGTCACCGGCCAGACGGCAGGGGCGAAACGTTTCAGGTAGTGGATGTGTACGTCCTGATGGTAGCCGGGCCTCGTCTTCCAGTAAATGAGGTGAGTTTCATGGCCTTTAGCGGCGAAGTAGTTGACCCAGCGCTGGGTATGTATGCTGGAGCCATCGGCGATGTAGCATATTTTCATGTTTATTATATATTACTCTAGCTTCGGGAGATATACAACGGGGGTAAGGGAGAAATCAAAACTCAAATCTCAAAAGCATGCCCCTGGCTTGAACAGGGGTCAAAACCACCGATAAAAAGTAAAAACTGATGGGAAAAGGGGAGGAGATTTTCTGTGCCGTTATGATATAATTTCGGCATTGGCTAATAAGCGGGAGGAGCGTGATGGCAAAGCAACAGGAATGGAAGAAGTTCTTGAAGGCAGACCCCACCGACTGGCTGCTGGAGCCGGATGACCCCGGGGTTAGATACCTTGCTTTGAGAGATTTAATCGAAGCCGATGAAAAAGAAATTAAGACCGCCCAGCGCCAAGCCCATCGCGAGGGGCCGATTGCAAAAGTCCTCTCTAAAATGGAAAAAGAGGGTTTCTGGGCGAAGCCGGGGGCTGGATATTTCCCCATGTACACCGGTACAGTATGGTCCGTAATTCTTCTGGGACAACTCGGCGCTTCTATCGATATGGATAAACGCATCGCGAAGGCCTGCGCTTATATTCTCGACCGCAGCCTGACAAAATACGGGCAATTTACGGCGAACGGAGCGCCTTCCGGCAATTTAGACTGTCTGCAGGGCAATCTTTGTTATTCTCTACTCGACCTTGGCTGTAAAGACCCACGGCTGGAAAAAGCTTATGAATTCATGGCCCGCAGCGTTACCGGCGATGGCATCGCCCCGATGACAGACAGGAAAGCGCCACTACGTTATTACTCTACTAACAAGTGCGGACCGGTATTTGCCTGTACCGGGACATATAGAAAGTCCTGTGCCTGGGGAGCGGTGAAGGTGATGATTGCGTTCGGCAAGTTTCCAGTAGAGAAAAGGGCGCCATTAATCAATAGAGCCATAAAAACAGGGGTTGACTTTCTTTTCAGTAAGGACCCTGCCAAGGCCGATTACCCTATCGGCTATAGTCAGAAACCGACCGGCAAGCCAAGCGGCAACTGGTGGAAATTCGGCTTCCCCAGTTTTTACGTTACCGATATCCTTCAAAACATCGAAGCTTTATCATGTCTCGGTTACGGTAAAGACCCGCGGCTGGCTAATGCTATACAAATGATACTTGATAAGCAGGACGAGCAGGGGCGCTGGCTTATGGAGTACGACTATACCGGTAAAACGTGGGGAGATTTCGGCCCGAAAAAACAGCCCAACAAGTGGGTAACCTTAAGGGCGCTGCGGGTGCTGAAGCGGGTGGGAGAGCAGAAGGTTAAATAAAAAGGAGTTACTGTTTCTTGGGCGGACCAAAGGTTCGTAAGTTAACGGGTCCTTCCCAATCAAACCCGGCTTCATTAAAGTTCTTGACGCGTTTGGCATCGAGAGTTGGCCCCAGGTAAAGCGCATGGAAGAGAACGGGTTTTCTGATTACTCTAAAGTTCAA
>JAFGOC010000095.1 GCA_016926705.1 Dehalococcoidales bacterium
CCGATTTTGCGCTCGGTGCCGTTGAAAAGCCGCAGGATGTTATCTCGGTGCATGATATAAATAAAGATAGAGCCGAACATGGCGTAAAGTACGTATTCGAACGACGGGTAGGGTTGCAGGAAGTCTATCTTGGCAACGTAAAACGACATCAGCATGATGAACGCGGTAATGGCGCCGATGATGGAGCCCAGCGACATGTATTTTGTCCTGATGCCGATGCCGAAGAGGAACATTGCGCCTACCAGCGCCGCCGGCCAGTATAAGGCCGCCAGACCGCCCATGAATGTTGCCACCCCGCGCCCCCCTTTGAACTTGAGGAATATCGACCAGTTGTGCCCCGCAATGGCGGCGAACCCCCCGAGAATCTGGGCGCTTTTGTTCAATGTTAAAACAACCGCTACGGTATCTGTCGTCTCTCTGAAAATCGCTCCGGCTATTAATACTGCCGCCGTACCCTTGGCTATGTCAAGTATAAGGGAGACTATCGCCGCTTTTTTACCGGCAGCCCGCATGACGTTGGTCATGCCTATTTTGCCGCTGCCGACCTCTGTTAAATTCGTTTTAGCGTATCTCTTGCTGATAATCACCCCGAAGGGTATCGAACCCAGCAGGTAGCCGATAACGACGACGGCGATAAACATTAGCGCGGTCACGGCTTCCCCCTCGTTTTAAAGTTCAGGCGGAGCGGCGTGCCCGTAAAGCCGAAGGCCTCGCGCAGCCGGTTCTCCAGGAAGCGCCGGTAGGAAAAATGGACCAGCCTGGCATCGTTGGTAAAGAAAACAAAAGTCGGAGGGTTTGCCTCCGCCTGCGTGGTATAGAATATCTTTAGTTGTTTGCCTCGGCTGGTCGGCCGGTTGTGGGCGGCGACCGCCCGTTGCACGACATCGTTGACTGCGGCCGTAGGTAGCCTCTTGAGCCTCTCCCGGTATATCTGACTTACTTGAGGCATGATTTTCTCAATTCCCTGCCCTGTCTTAGCCGAAGTATATAATATTGGCGCGTAAGAGGCAAATCTAAACGCTTTTTTAACGGATTTATTCCACTCGGCTGTATTTTTATTATCTATCAGGTCCCATTTATTGACTATTATTATAATACCTTTAGCTGCTTCTTGTATATAACCTGCAATGTGCGTGTCCTGACTGGTTACCAGTTCGGTGGCGTCCAGGACGAGGAGGACCACGTCGGCGCGGTCGATGGCCCTGAAAGTCCGCAGCACGCTGTACCGCTCCACCCCGGCCTTTACCCTGCCCCGCCTCCGGATTCCGGCCGTATCAATAAGTACCACATTCTGCCCTTTGTAGTCAAACACGGTGTCCACGGCGTCGCGCGTGGTGCCCGGTGTCTCATCTACGATAACGCGCTCTTCCCCGGTAAGGGCGTTCAGTAGCATGGATTTCCCTGCGTTCGGCCTCCCCACGATGGCTATTCTGATACTTTCGGGTTCAACTTTAGTAATAGGCTCCTGTTTCGGTAGCAGCTCAACGACCTTATCCATCAGCTCGGCAATGCCACGGCCATGGTGGGCGCTGACTGCCAGCGGGTCGCCCAGTCCCAGCTCGTAAAATTCCAGGGCCTCCATCTCCCGCTTCGGGTTATCGGCCTTGTTGACTGCCACCAGCACCGGCTTGCCGGAACGTCGCAGCACCTCTGCGATTTCCGTGTCCGACGGCGTCACCCCGTCGATGGCGTCCGCCACGCAAACGATGACATCGGCATGGCTGATGGCGCTCTCCACCTGCGCCTTTACCCCCCGGCCTATGGAGGAGTCCGGCTTTATCTCCAGTCCCCCGGTGTCAATCAGGGTAAACTCCGTCCCCAGCCACTCCACCTCCGCCGTATTGCGGTCGCGGGTGGTGCCCGGCAGGTCCTCGGTGATGGCGGCCGGCCTCTTCACGATGCGGTTTAGTAGCGTGGACTTGCCCGTGTTGGGGCGTCCGACGATGGCGACGATGGGTTTGGTCATGATTGTTTTCTCTTCTGAATATTATTGACGGTTGGCCCGGTATTATCTAAAATCCGGCAGCAGTATTTCCGAACCTCCCAGTATATCCGCCAGTATCGCCTTTTGAGCGTGCATTCTGTTTTCCGCCTGGTCGAAGACCACCGACTGCGGAGAGTAGATGAGGTTCTCGGCTATTTCCTCGCCGTGGTGCGCTGGCAGGGGGTGCATCAGTATGGCGTCCGGCTTGGCCAGCGCCAGTAGCTTGCTGTCCACCTGGTAGGATGCAAACGCCTTGCGCCGCTGTTTTGCTTCTGCCTCCTGTCCCATGCTAGTCCAGACGTCGGTGTAAACCACGTCGACGGCGGTTACCGCCTGGCGCGGGTCTTCGGTAGCCATTACCGTCGACTGGTTGTCGGCGGCGTACTGCTGCGCCGTCTTCAGTATCTCGTCTTGTACGCGGTAACCCTTGGGAGAAGCGATGCGGAAGTCGATGCCGCATAGCCCCGCCGCCAGCATCAGGCTGTGCGCCGTATTATTGCCGTCTCCGATAAATCCTATGGTCAGATCTTCCAGCGTTTCCTTGTGCTCGTATATCGTTAAAATATCCGCGATTGCCTGGCACGGATGCTCCAGGTCGGATAACGCGTTGATTACCGGTATGTCGGCGTTGTTGGCGAATATCTCTAAAGTCTCCTGGGCGAAGGTGCGTATGGCCACGGCGCTGGCGTACCGACTCAACACGCGGGCGGCGTCGGGTATCGATTCGCGTTTGCCCAGCTGCACTTCCTCCGGAGATAGATAAAGGCTTTGCCCGCCCAGTTGCCGCATGGCTACCTCGAAGCTGACCCTCGTCCTCAGTGAAGGTTTCTCGAACAGCAGCACCAGTATCTTGCCGCTTAAAAGGGAACTCCACCCCTCTTCTTTCATCGCCGTGGCCCTGGATACTAGCGACCGTATGCTCTCGGACGTCAGGTCGGATATGGAAAGAAAGTCCTTGCTTTTCAAAATAGTCTCCCGTATGCAACCAGTATATCACGAATTACATAATATTCAATAGTACCCTGTGCTATAAATGGGGAGTTTAAGAGGCTTGCCCTCCGTAGCTTCAGCGTAGGAGGGGGCAAGGGGGTAAGGTAAAAACATTCTCCTTGACACTTATACGTATTCTTCATTAATATTCCATTAGTCGGGAGGCAATTATGACGGAAAAAGAAAAATATACCGTGTCCGGCAAGGACGTGCTGGAAAAAGTAAAGCAGCTTATCCGCGAGGGCAATATCCGCCGCGTGCGTCTCATCCACGAAGGCAGGACCATTATCGACATTCCGCTTACCATCGGCGCGACGGCATCAATGATTACCATCCTGGCGGCGCCGCTGTTGGCCGCCATCGGCGCTTTCGCCGCCCTCGTCACCGAATGCACCATCGAAGTTGAGAAAATAGAAGAGAAAAAGAGTTAATGCCGGAAATAATCCTTGTCAGGCACCTTTATTGGTGTCATTCTGAGCGTAGCGAAGAATCTCGGGGAGGGGATAAAACCCCACCGATTAATGTGGAGTGATATTTAATGCCGGAAATAATCCTCGTCAGGCACGGCGAGACCGAATACAACGCCTCCGAGACCTTCCGCGGCCGGGCGGATGTGCCTCTTAATGAAATAGGTCTTAAGCAGGCGCGGCTGCTTGCTGAATATTTAAGCAGCGAGAAAATCGACGTTGTTTATTCCAGCCCCCTTAAGCGCGCCGCCAGGACCGCTGGAATCATCGCCGCCCCCCACGCCCTCGAGGTAAACGTGGTGGAAAATCTCAATGACATCGACTGCGGTCAGTGGCAGGGCCTGCCGCTTAAGGAAGTGCAGGAGAGTTATGAGGATATCTACCAGGACTGGCTTGATACGCCGGAGCAGGTCAGGCTCCCCGGCGGCGAAAGTCTGGAGGACGTAAGGAGCCGCGCCCTGCCCTTCGTTCAGGACGCCGTCATGCGCTGCGGCGAAGGGAAAATCGTGTTCGTTTCGCACCGGGCCGTAAATAAGGTGCTTATCTGCGCCCTCCTGCGACTGGACAACTCATCTTTCTGGAGCTTCAAGATGGACACCGCCGCCATCACCCGCTTCACCTTCAACGGCGACCGGGTAGTCCTCACCTCCCACAACGATACCTCATACTTAAAACCACTTAAGCTGGGCGAAAAGAATGATTTTTAAATACCTTAACTCGTCATTCTCGCGGAAGCGGGAATCCAGCCACCCTTTCCTCCAAACCATACCGACGAAAGTCGGTATCCAGTTAGTTTTGTCTTTGTCATTTTAAGCATAGCGAAGAATCTGGTGGTGGAGTGGTGCTTTACCTCACCCCCTTTGTCCCCCTCTCCAAATGGGGCGTGTACTGAACCGAATATTCATCTATTTGGAGAGGGGGAATTATTTACAAAGAGGGGCTAGCGCCCCTCTTAAACACCCCGTTTTAGGGTATTGGCGTCTCCCTTTAAAAAAGAGGGATAAGAGGGAGATTTTACCCTCGCCTGCGCCCCTCTTAAACACCCCGGTTTAATGTCATCCTGAGCGCAGCGAAGGATCTCGGATGTGGGGTGGGTCATCCTCCCACTTTGAAAAAGAGCCTGTCCCGTACGGCGATACGGGAGGGAGTTAGAGAGGGATTTTTTCCTTCTTTCTCTTTTACTTATCACTTATGGTTTTGAGATTTGATTTTTGAATTTTGTTTGGTTATTGTATCTTGTATCTTGGTTATTTCCTCTCCCTCTTTCTGCTATAATTGGACTATGGAAAAACCGCTCCTCGTCCTCTTCGACGGCAACGCTATCGTCCACCGGGCTTACCATGCCTTCGGCCCCACCAGGTACCGCCCCGGCACGCCCCTGACCGTCTCCAAGACCGGCGAGGTCGTCAGCGCCGTTTATGGCTTCGCTCTGATGCTGCTCAAGGTGCTTGGCGAGCTCAAGCCCACCCACATCGCCATCGCCTTCGATAAAGCCGGCCCCACCTTCCGCCACGAGATGTTCGATAAGTATAAAGCCCAGCGTCCCCCCGCCCCCGATGAGCTTATCAACCAGTTCGGGCGGGTCAGGCAGGTGGTGGAGGCTTTCAACATCCCCGTCTTTGAGTTAGATAAATATGAGGCCGACGATGTTCTCGGCACCTTGAGCAAGCAGGCCTCTGCCAAGAACGTTGATACCGTCATCGTCACCGGCGACGCCGATACCATGCAGCTCGTTTCTTCGCATGTGAAAGTTCTTTATCCCAGGGCCGGCCGGGCTTTCAGCGATACCTCCCTTTTCGACGCGGCGATGGTTAAGGACAAGTTCGGCGTCGGTCCCGAGCGTGTGGCTGACTACAAGGCGATGGTCGGCGACCCCTCCGATAATATCCCCGGCATCCCCGGCATCGGCGGCAAGACCGCCGTCAAGCTTATCCAGCAGTTCGGCAGCGTCGAGGATATCTATAAGCACCTCGATGAAGTCCAGCCGCCCAAATTGCAGGAGAAACTTAGGGAAAACGAGTCCGTCGCCATGCAGAGCAAGGAACTGGCAACCATCGTCACGGAGACCCCCGTTACCCTGAACCTTGACGACTGCCGTGTCGGCAAGTTCGATAGGCAGAAGGCCGTGGAGCTTTTCCGTGAGCTTGAGTTCAATAGTCTGCTCCCCAAGCTGCCTGTCTCGGATAACGATACTACGCCTCTGACAGAGGTAACCCGCGCCCCCGCCCCTCCCTGCGAATACTGTGTGGTCGCCTCCCCTGAAGAACTGGATTCACTTGTGAATAAAATAAACGATGCCAGGTCTTTCGCCTTTGACACGGAGACCACCGGCCTCAACCCCATGATAGCGCAGATTGTCGGCATTTCCCTTTCCGTGGAACAGGCTAAGGCATATTATATCCCGGTCGGACATACTGTTTTGGATACGATTACCCAGCTTCCTCTGGAGCACGTTATTGAGCGACTTCGCCCCTCCTTTGAAGACGCGAAAATATCCAAAATAGCCCATAACGCCAAGTTCGATATGGAGGTTCTGGCGGAATCTGGCATTAATGTAAACGGGCTTACCACTGACACCATGATTGCCGCCCACCTGCTGGGTGAAAAATCGCTCGGACTCAAGGCGCTGGCTTTCAATAAGCTGGGCGTGGAAATGACCCCCATCGATGCCCTTATCGGCAAGGGCGCCAAGCAAATCTCTATGGCGGAGGTTGATATTCAAAAAGCCGCCGACTACGCCGCCGCCGACGCCGATATGACCCTGCGGCTGGCGTCTCTGTTCGAAGAGGAGCTTAAGAAGCAGGGGCTGGTGAAGCTCTACCGCGACGTCGAAATGCCCCTCGTCCCCGTCCTCATGGAGATGGAGAGGAACGGCGTGGCTGTGGATAAGGCTGTTCTTGAGAAGATGTCGCATAGCCTCGGCGGGCAGGTCGCTGAACTGGAGACAAAGATTTTCACCGAGACCAAGCACGAGTTCAATATTAATTCCCCCCAGCAGCTCGGTAAGGTGCTCTTCGACGAGATGCAGCTCCCCAACGACCGCCGCGGCAAGAGCCGCTATTCCACCGATGCCTCCGTCCTTGAGGCGCTCGTGCCGGTGCATCCCGTCGCCGGCTATATCCTGGAGTACCGCCAGCTTACCAAGATGAAGTCCACCTACGTCGATGCCCTGCCGGCGCTGGTCAACCCTAAAACGGGCCGCATTCATACCAGCTTCAATCAGACCCGCACCTCCACCGGACGGCTTTCCTCCTCCGACCCCAATATGCAGAATATTCCGGTGCGGGGGGAACTGGGCGGCCAGGTGCGCCAGGCTTTTATAGCGCCTAAAGGTTCAAGCCTGCTCGGCGGCGACTATTCGCAAATCGACCTCCGCGCTCTGGCCCATCTCTCGCAGGACGAAGGGCTCGTACGCGCCTTCCGCAACGACGAGGATATCCACTCGGCCACGGCTTCGCAGCTGTTCGGCGTGTCTAAAGATAAAGTCACTAAAGACATGCGGCGCTTCGCCAAGACGGTCAACTTCGGCGTTATCTACGGCATGAGCGACTACGGACTGGAGCAGGCTACCGAGCTTTCCCGCGAGGAAGCCGGCAAGTTCATCAAGGCTTATTTTGAAAAGTATCCGGGCGTCACGAAATACCTCGACGAGACCAGGGAAAAGGCCCGGCGCGACGGCTATGTGGAGACCCTGCTGGGCCGCCGCCGCTACATCCCCGATATCAATTCCCCCAACCGGCAGGTGCGGGAGGCCGCCGAGCGCATGGCTATCAACATGCCGGTGCAGGGCACCTCCGCCGATATTATAAAAGTTGCCATGATTAACCTCTACCGCGAGATGAAAAAGCGGCGGCTTGCCGCCAAAATGATTCTTCAGGTGCATGATGAGCTTGTATTTGAAGTACCCGATGAAGAACTCGACCTGATGCGCCGGCTCGCCTCTGATATCATGGACTCCGCCGTGAAGCTGGATGTGCCTCTAAAGGTTGATACCAGGGTCGGTAAAAACTGGGGAGAAATGAAGTAGCCGCTCATGTCATTCCAGCGCAGGCTGGAATCCATCGTCCCTCGACCATACCGACGGAAGTCGGTATCCAGAGGGGGTTAAGGGGCGGATTGCTTACAGCCATTCTTAAGGAGATAAATATTTAATGCCCGAACTCCCGGAAGTCGAGACAATCAAAAATGAGCTCCTCCCCTATGTAATCGGCCGTACTATTGAAAGTATTGATATTTACTGGGACGCCATGGTCAAGTACCCCCCGGCCGGGGAGTTTCGCGCGCAGGTCGCTGGCCAGCAAATCGTCGGACTTGCCCGTCGCGGCAAGTACCTCTTCTTTCACTTGAGCGGCGGCGATGTGCTCGTCATGCACATGAAGATGACCGGCTCGCTGCTCGTCAACCCCTCCGATAACCGGTTTACGCGCGCTGTCCTGCACCTTGATAAAGGCATCGATGTCCATTTCTGGGACCCCCGCAAGTTCGGCAAGATGTGGCTGGAGAAAGACTGCGATGCTGTCATAAAGGAATTAGGCCCGGAACCTCTGGACGCTGATTTCACGCCGCAGGTATTAGCGGGTATCTTGCGCGGGCGTAAAGCGCCGGTCAAAGCTGTCATCCTCGACCAGTCGCGCATCGCCGGCATCGGCAACATGTACGCTGATGAAGCCCTCTTTCTGGCTAAAATCCACCCTGAAAAACCGGCCGGCGAATTGACTCAAGCGGAGATAAAACGGCTTCACTCTGCTGTAAAAGCCGTCCTTCTTAAAGCTTTGAACCTGAAGGGCGCCAGCATACGTAATTACATTAGGCCCGACGGCACGCCCGGCACCGCCCATGATGAATTCAATGTCGCTCACGGAACGGGTAAAAACTGCCCTGTCTGCCGCACGCCTATCCAGCGACTTGTCGTACGCGGCAGGGGCACCTATATCTGCCCCAGATGCCAGCCCGCCCCTTAACCCCCCTCCTGTCATTCCAGCGTAGGCTGGAATCCATGGTTGTGTATCATTACTTTAGGTCATCATGCAGGGCAAACGAATCATGACCGTCTTCTCCATTTCTTCCATGGGAGTACCCGCAGAGAGGGGCGTTAGCCCGTCTAATATTAAAACCCCCTCTTAACTCCCCCTTTTCCAGTCTCCCTCCCTGAAAAGGAGGGATTAAGGGAGATTTTTAGGGGGATTAAAGGGGTTTTTCTCATCCGCCTACTCGTCCCACAGCCTGAACGGCGGGTACTCGTCCGTCATGAGGGCGGCATACGCAAGTACGCGGAAAACCCACCGGTTGAAGCCCAGCACCAGTTTGAATATATCTTTCGGGTAGCGCCCCGCGAACAGCAGATATATCGCCGCGAAAATGGCGAGCACGAAAATAATGTTCATGCTCCCGCTCGTCTGCCACTTCTCTACCTCCACCGCCTGGTCTCCGACTTGCCATGTCCATACCTCTTTGGGTGTGGTTCCGGGGTAGAACCCCATGCTCCAGCCGCCGGAAAATATCCCCACGATAATGTAATGCGGGATGGCTAACAGCCACCACTTCACCAGCACCAGCCCCCTGGAAAAATTTTCGGGGTAAGGTATTACAATATCGGCGGGGTAGTCCGGGTCGGGCTCCAGGCTGAAAGGAGGGTATTTGTCCGTTGCCAGCGCCCCGTAGCTGTAAAAAGCCACCCGCCATCCCCACCGCAGTACCCCCGTGTTGAAATCGAACAGGCTCTTGGGGTATTTCCCCGTAAACAATATGGCAAAAAAAGCAATCACCCATACCACCACGAAAGCCACCAGCAAAAAAGCAAGGATGATGTAATGCGGCAGTGCCAGCAGCCACTTAATCAGCCACCACCCCTGCCCCGGCGGCGCTGAAAGGTCTCCCCTGATATCTACCGGATAAGCGCTCATATAACCTCCTGACAAACGTGGATAATATTGTCTTAGATTACTAATTGACCTGCCTGTCTGTCAAGAACATCCCTCGCTTCCTCCGCGAACGGGGCGTTAAAGAGAGGTGTAAACCCCTCTTAAAAATATAATCCCCCTCTCCAAACACACTAATCCATGCCTTAGATAAATGCTCTGTTTGGAGAGGGGGCAAGGGGGTGAGGTTAAGTACCACCCAGCCCTGAGATTCTTCGTACCGATAAATCGGGACTCCAGAATGACAGGTGAAACAGAGGTGTTTATAAGAACTGCTTCAAACGCTCTATCTCTTTCATCAGCTGCTCGAACTGCTGGGGATAAAGCGACTGCATGCCGTCGGACAGGGCGTGGGTGGGGTCGTTATGCACCTCGACGAGCAGGCCGTCTGCCCCCACGGCTATTGCCCCGCGCGAAAGCGGAATCACGTAGTCGCGCCGCCCCGCCGCGTGTGACGGGTCGATGATAATCGGCAGGTGGCTGGCCTCCTTGATGGACGGTATCGCGCTCAAGTCGAGAGTATTGCGCGTGGTGTCAGCGAAGGTGCGGATGCCCCGCTCGCAGAGGATGACGCGCGGGTTGCCTTCGGACATTATGTATTCGGCGGCCATCAGCCACTCCTCGATGGTGGCGGCCATGCCCCGCTTGAGCAGGATGGGTTTTTTAGCCCTACCGGCCAGCCGCAGCAGGGAGTAGTTCTGCATGTTTCGCGCCCCGATTTGTATGATATCGGTGTGCTTTTCCACGGCGGCCAGGTTCTCGGTGTCGGTGGCCTCGGTGACGACGTATAGCCCGGTCTCCTGCCGCACCTTTTCCAGTATCTTGAGCCCCTTTTCCCCGATGCCCTGGAAGCTGTAGGGCGAGGTGCGTGGCTTGAAGGCGCCGCCGCGGAAGATGCTGGCGCCGCACTTTTTCACGAATCGTGCGATGGTGAGTGCCTGCTCTTCGCTTTCCACAGCGCACGGCCCCGCCATGATGACCGGCTCCCCGCCCCCGATTTTAACATCGCCGACCGTTATCACCGTGGATTCCTGGTGTGTCTCGCGGCTGACCAGTTTATAGGGCCTGGTGACGGGTATGGCTTCCTTGACGCCTTCCAGCGCCAGGAACAGGGCGGCGTCCACGGGGCCTTTATTGCCGAGGACGCATACCGCCGTCCTGATAGCCCCCGGCATCGGAACGCCGCGCAGGCCCATTTTCTCTATTTCCCTGATGACCGCCTGCACCTGCTCTTCGGTGGCGTCGTTCCTCATGACAACAAGCATATTCTAATCATCTCCATGATCGATAGTAATATCATAGCATATTGAGTTGGGAATAGGGAGTAGGGAATGGGGAGGAGACTTAGCTAGACTTTTATGTGCTTTATCTTCTCCAGCGCCTCTTTATACGCCTCGTAAGTCCGCGCGTCAAAAAGCACGAAAACTACCTCTTTGATGGAGGAAGGCTGTTGCAGAAAATCTGCAACCTCTTTCAGAGCAATCGGGGCGGCTTTGTCCAGCGGGTAGCCGTATGCGCCGGTGCTTATGGACGGGAAGGATATAGAGGATAAATTGTTGGCGGCGGCCATTTTCAGGCTTTCGCGGTAGGCGCCGGCGAGCAGGGCGGGCTCGTCCTGGCTGCCTCCCCGCCATATAGGCCCTACGGTATGGATGACGTGTTTCGACGGCATGTTGCCGGCGGTGGTGATGACCGCCTGTCCGGCCGGCAAACGGCCCTGCTTGTTGACTATTTCGATGCATTCTTCCAATATCGCCGGGCCGCCGGCGCGGTGAATCGCCCCGTCCACGCCCCCGCCCCCCATCAGGCTGGAGTTGGCGGCATTGACGACGGCGTCGGTGCTTTGGTGGGTGATATCGCCCTGGATGATGGAAATTTTACTTTGGTTGACCGTATGGGTCTCGTTTTCGGCCATTTAAATCACCTCTATCCCGGGTTATTACTCTTGAGATAGTCGATAGCCCACTGAACGGCATCTTCCCCGGTCTGTTCCAGCTTAATGTCGGGTACGATGCCGTTCCCTTCTATAACACGTCCGCTGGGCGTGTACCAGCGCGCGATAGTGATATTGATGGCGGAGCCGTCCTGGAGCGTAAAAACGCCGGTGGCGCTGCCTTTGCCGTAGGTAATATTGCCGGCGATTACCGCCCGCCCGTAGTCCTGCAGGGCGCCGGCGAGCACTTCGGCGGCGCTGGCGGTGCCTTCGTTCACCAAAACGACCACCGGCAGGTAGGTGCGCAGCGCGTCCGTGTCCACGTAATATTCTTTCAGCGTTCCCTCGTCGTTCCTGGTGGTGGCGACGATGCCGGACTCCAGGAAGTGACTGGCGACGGCTACCGCCGAATCGAGCAGTCCTCCGCCGTTGCTGCGTATATCGATGACAATCCCCTTGGCGCCGGCCTGTTCCATTTCCTGTATTACCTTGGTGAGTTCGGAATTGGTGTGCCCGGTGAACATATAGATGGTGATATAGGCGATGTCCTCCCGCATCTCATAGACAAGGCTGGGCAGCTCGATAATGGCCCTGGTGATTTCTATTTCCATCGGCTCCGTCTCATCGACCGGGAGAATCAGTAATTTGACGGTTGTGCCGGCCTCGCCGCGCATTTTACTGGCGGCTATGTCTAAGTCTAGGCCGACGACCGATTCCCCGTCGATTTCCAGGATGATATCGCCCGCCTTCAGCCCCGCCGCTTCCGCCGGCGAGCCGTCAATCGGTGCCAGAATCGTCAGGTTGCCGTCCTGTATGGTAACATAAGCGCCGATGCCGGCATACTCTCCCTGGAGACTGGTAGCGAACTGGTACAGTTCTTCGATAGTCAGGTAGGCGGTATAGGGGTCGTTCAAAGCATCGATAATTCCCTCGATGGCGGCGCGGCTCATGTTGGTGGAGTCCAGCCTGTCCTTTTCGACGTACCGCGAATGAATGATGTCCCAGGCTTCGTCGATGATGTCCGTCCCGGTGCTGCCGATAGGCCCGTGCGACTGCCCCAGCAGGAACCCCCCGCCGAAGGCCAGCGCCAGGATGATTACTATCGTCGCGCTGATAATTATATTAGAAAATCTGAACATTCAATTATACTCCGTTCGGACGGCGATATCCGGACGTTAAACTTAATAGGCCTGTTTTCAATTTGTTATATTCGTTTGTTGTTAGACCGGTATATTCGGTGCTACTTCTTGCCTCCGGTGGGGTCGGTGAACTTGCCCGGCCCGAAAGAGGAATAGTCGAGGTCGTAAAATTGCTTGCACACCGAGAAAAAGCCGATATGGCAGCCCCCCATGACCAGCTTGGCTATCGGCGCGTCGCGGAAGTATTTTTCATAGTGGTTTTCGCGTACATAGCCGGAGGAGCCCATCAGCTCCATCCCCTTGAGTATCATCTGCGAGGCGGCGCGCGTTATGTAG
>JAFGOC010000096.1 GCA_016926705.1 Dehalococcoidales bacterium
AGGCCATGGCGGAACTGGCCGGGCGGCTGCCTTTAGCCAGGCTGGAAACAGCGGCTTGCCGCGAAATAACGGATAAAGAGTACCTGGCCCGATGCCAGGCGCTGTTAATCGGCACGGCCGGTCTTTTGCCGTCGCAGCGCGGGGGACTTTTTCCCAGCCATGAGCCAACGGAGGCTTGGCAAACCATACTGGAAAATATCTGGGCAGATAGCAGAGAGAAATCGGGTATGTCTGCAGCCGACTGGTGCTTTTTCAAAATCAGGCCCGGCAATCACCCGGTACGCCGCCTGGCGGCGATGAGCCATCTTTTATTAAGGTACCGGCAAAAGGGGCTGCTGTCCGGTCTGCGAAAAGCCATTCAGGAAACGACGGAGGAAAAAGCATCTAATTCTCTGGAACAGGCACTACTGATAGACCCGGATAACTACTTTGGATGTTATCTGGACTTCGGGGCGCCGGCGCTGGGGCCGGCCCCCGCCCTGCTTGGAAAGGAAAGAGCCTCGGCAATCATCATCAACGTGCTGCTGCCCTTTGCTTATGTCGCAGGTCCGGCCTCGCAGAAGGAAAAGGTTATTCCTGTTTATCGTAACTGTAATGCCCCGGCAGAAAACGCCCTGGTAACCCACATGAGAAGACAACTGGGCATAAGCAAGCTATTTATCCCCACCGCCCTTCGCCAGCAGGGTTTGATACATATATACAAAACTTTTTGCTCACAGGGAAGACGTAGCGAGTGCCCTTTCACTAAAAAAAGTATTTGAGGTTGATGTCGAGAGGGACGCCGTCTACTTAAGTAGATCCGCCAAATCGCTAAGTCTTTTTATCTTCAGACAGTCCAGGTCTTCCTTATAATAGCCATCTCGATCAAGGAGGATGCCCTTCATGCCGGCTCTTTCCGCGCCGATGACATCCACCTGGTACTGGTCGCCGATGTAAACCGCTTCATCAGGCTTAACGCCGGCCTTATCTAAAGCATAGTTGAATATCTCCGGCTGCGGCTTGGTAAAGCCGGCGTCCTGCGAGGTAACGACGCTATCCAGTCGCGACGCCAGCCCCAGTTTCTCCAGCGTGGCGGTCATATCGCGCTCGATGTTGGAAATCAGGCCCAGCTTCAGTCCCCTCTTTTTCAGGTCGTCGAGAGCTCCCGGAACATCGTCGAAAAGCACAAGGTCCATTTTCGCCTGCTGCATCATGCCCAGCAGGCCCATCACCACCTTTTCCTCCGCCTCCAGGCCCGCTTCCTTAAGGACGATACGCTGGTATTCTATGTAGAGTGCCATTACCTCTTCCCGGGAGCGCTGGCTCAAGGGACGTTTGGCGATTTGCTGGTAGATATACTCGTTGGCGGTGAGGACCGGGTGGCGTAGCTTTTCAGGGGATACATCAAACCCGAAGCTCTTGAGAGCTTCAGCTTCCAGTTCTTCCTGTGACGGCTGATAGCGCACCAGCGTCTGGTAGAGGTCGAAAAACACAGCTTTTATCATGACCATGGCTCCTGCTCGCTTATTTTCATTACCATTGTAATGAAAGCAGGTGCGAGTGTAAAGTAAGAAAAAGAATGAAGATTTAATTTTGCCTCACCCCCTTGCCCCCTCCTACGCTAAGCTACGGAGGGCAAGCCTCTCCAAATGGGGCATTATGATACTAATGAGACTATTATTTTGTGAACCATTCCGTTGCAAAACGGAATCCAGTGAGACGGCATTGATTTAATTACGTCTAGGTTGCACCAACTCTATCTACCTGGATGCCGGCTTACGCCGGTATGGTTAAAAGGGGAAAGGGGAGACGATAAAACACGCCTGTTCTGAAAGATAGATAAAACGGGGCTGGAATCTAATTTTTACTTCGAATTTTAAATTTTTTAAAGTTTAGGATTTAGAATTTAGAGTTTTAGCCCAACGACTCTAAACTCATTGACTTGACGAGTGGTCACTGCTAACATTAGGGTGTGAGGTGAACATGGCTGCAAAGAACAGTATTCCCAGACTGGCGGTGTTTCCGCAAACGGCAGAGGTAAATAAAAAGGGCAACCTGGCCATCGGCGGCTGCGATACTATCGCCCTGGCTGAAGAGTACGGCACGCCTTTATACGTTTTCGACGAGGCAGATATACGTAATCGTTGCCGGGAGTTTAAAGAGGAATTCACCAAGCGCTACCCTGGCACGATTGTCAGCTATTCGCCCAAGGCATTTACCGCCAGGGCCATGTTCAAACTCGTCGCCGAGGAGGGACTGGACCTGGACGTGGTGTCGGGCGGGGAGCTGGCTTTCGCGCTGGCGTCGGGGTTCGCGGCGAAGAAAATTCACTTCGCCGGTAACAACAAGTCCGGAGAGGAACTGGAACTGGCGTTGCGGGAGGGCATCGGGCACATCGTGGTGGACAACCTGCCGGAGCTTAATATGTTGATTAAGATTGCCGGCAGGAAGAAGGTCGATATCCTTTTACGCCTTAACCCGGGTATCGACCCGCATACCCATCAGTATAATAAGACCGGTATCGCCGACTCCAAGTTCGGACTGCCCAAGGCCGACTGGGATGAAGCGGTGCAGACGGCGCTGGCGGCAGATAATCTCAACGTGGACGGACTTCACTTTCACGTCGGTTCAGGGCTGTTCGAGTACGAGCCTTATTTGAAGTCGCTGGACGAAGTGCTGGCCTACGCCGCCGCTATCAGGCAGAAGTACGGCTTCAGGATGAATCTCTTGAGCATCGGCGGGGGGTTCGGCGCGCAGTACACCGTGGATGCGGTGCCGCCGCCCGTTGCCTCCTTCGCCGGGGCAATCATCGAGCGTCTCACGACCCGGTGCCGCGAGCTCAAGCTGGAAACCCCGAAGCTGATGATTGAGCCGGGACGTAAAATCGTCGCCCAGGCCGGCGTAGCGTTATATACGGTCGGGGTCATCAAGAACATCCCCGGCATCCGTACCTATGTTTCGGTGGACGGGGGCATGGGGGATAATATCCGCCAGCCGATGTACGGCGCCGTGCAGGAAGCCCTGGTGGCTAACCGCCCCGCTGCTAAAGATACCAGGACGGTCACCATCAGCGGCAAGTACTGCGAGGCGGGCGACGTTTTAATCAAGGAAATCAAGCTGCCTGAGCTCAAGGCGGGCGATATCTTGGCGATAGCCGGCAGCGGCGCCTACTGCGTGCCGATGTCCAGCAACTATAACGCCGCCTTCCGCCCGGCGATTGTCTTCATGAAAGACGGCAGGGCGCGGCTTATCCGGCGGCGGGAAACACTGGAAGACCTAACCCGGCGCGACCCGGACTAAATAGGAGAATTTTAATGTGGAATATAATCGGGCAGGAGCGGGCGGTCTCCCTTTTAAAGCACGGCCTGGAGTCGAATAGGCTTTCTCACGCCTACCTGTTCATCGGGCCGCCGCACGTCGGCAAAATGACGCTGGCATTGAGCCTGGCGCAGGCTTTGAATTGCGAGACTGAAGACAGGCCCTGCCTCGAATGTGATTCTTGCCGCAAGATAGCCGCCGGCAGCCACAGCGATGTGCAGGTCATCGGGCTGGACTATAATGAGGATGAGGACGCTGAGCGCAAGCAAATTCGCAATGTGCAGATCGACGGCATTTTACACGACGCCAGTCTGCCTCCCTTCGAGGGCAAGAACAAGGTCTTTATCATCGACGGGGCGGAACTGATGTCGGCAGGGGCGGCCAACCGCCTGCTGAAAACGCTCGAGGAGCCGGAGGCCAACGTGACCTTTATCCTACTGGCAACCGATGAAAACAGGCTGATGCAGACCATCGTCTCGCGCTGCCAGCGCATCGAACTGCAGCCTATGTCAATAGCGGAAGAAACGCAGGCGCTGACAGAAAAATCAGGCATCGAACCGGAGCAGGCCAGGCTGCTGGCGGGGCTTTCCCACGGCTGCCCGGGGTGGGCGATTAACGCCGCCAGCGACCCCAGAATAATGGAGCAGCGCGGCAGCGAACTCGACCAGATAATCGGCGTCATCAGGGGCAACTATGAAGAGCGGTTCGCTTACGTTTTCAGGCTGGCGGCAGGGTTCACGCAAAACCGGCAGGCTGTTTACGACACGCTCGACAGGTGGCAGGACTGGTGGCGCGACATGCTGCTGGTCAAGCTGGACTGTGATAATATGATAACCAACATCGACCGCAAGGAAGAGCTGGCCAATATGTCTAAGAATTATAATTTATCCAGCATAAGAAATTTTATACAGAGCATCGACGCGGCGGGGCTGCAGCTCAAGCAGAACGTGAACCAGCGGCTGGCCCTGGAGGTGCTGATGCTCGATATACCCAGGGAGGAGGCGAAAGTCTCCCCGATATAGTCGGGAGGCATGAGATATGGCAAATATAGCAGGAATACGCTTTAAAAAAGCGGGCAAAATCTATTACTTCGACGCGGGGGAAATCGAGCTCCAGGTCGGCGACCAGGCGGTGGTAAAAACGAGCCGGGGGATGGAGCTTGGGCATGTCGTCATCGCGCCGGGACAGATAGAGGTCAACGAGACAGGCGAATCGCTGTCGCCGGTGGTGCGCAAGGCCGAGCCGGAGGACATCGCCAAGGAAGAAGAACTCAACGTGAAGGCGGAGGAGGCTTTAATCGAGTGCGCCAAGATGATTGAAGAGCTTAACCTGCCGATGAAGCTGCTCTCGGCCGAGTACTCTCTGGACAGCAGCCGGCTGACCTTCCTCTTCAGCGCCGAGGAGCGGGTGGACTTCAGGGAGCTGGTGCGGCGTCTTTCCGGCAGGTTCAAGATAAGGGTGGAGCTGCGGCAGGTGGGCAGTCGTGACGAGGCCAAGCTGCTGGG
>JAFGOC010000097.1 GCA_016926705.1 Dehalococcoidales bacterium
GAATCTCGTGGATAAGGTCGATACACTTATCATTATCCCCAACGACCGCCTGCTGACCCTCTGCGACCAGAAGACGGGCGTGGACAGCGCCTTCAAGCTCGCCGATGATGTATTACGGCACGGTGTGCAGGCAATTGCCGAGGTTATCACCACACCCGGCATGATTAACCTGGACTTTGCCGATGTTAAAGCCATTATGAAAGATGCTGGCCCGGCCTGGATGTCCATCGGTAAAGGCACCGGCCAGAACCGCGCCATCGACGCCGCCAAGGAAGCCCTGGCCAGCCCGCTCCTCGAAGTCTCGATACAGGGTTCCAAGGGTGTGCTGTTCAATGTTGTCGGCGGCAGCAGCCTGACGCTGTTCGAAGTCAACCAGGCCGCTGATGTCATCAAAGCCGCCGTCGACCCGGATGCCATTATCATCTTCGGTGTGGCTAACGACCCGTCGATGGACCAGGAGGTCAGGATTACCCTTATCGCCACCGGATTCCATGCCAAGATGGGGATGGGCAAAGTCAATGCTGAAGAGGAAGAACTGACCAAGATACTTAAAAACATGAAGACCGAGGAGGAACTGGATATGCCCTCGTTCCTGCGCCGCCCGCTTTTCAGCCGCAGGAAGATACCCATGGAGAACAGGAATCCCTACTCGGTAGAGGAACAGCCGAAACAGCGACACTTTATTTAATCTTAGCGAAAAAATAAATTCTGTAACACCTGTATAATTAAAACTGGTAAAACAGGATAAGCCCTCCGTTTAAAAAGGCTGCGGGGCTAAATAAACCCGCAGTCTTCTTTTTCTCCCACCGGGGTGTCTAACAGGGGTGTAGGTAAAAAATCTCCCTCTTGTCCCTCTTTTTCAAAGAGGGACGCCAATGCCCCGAAACGGGGTGTTTAAGAGGGGCGCTAGCCCCTCTTTATTAATTAATCCCCCTTTCCAAACAGATTAATCTATGAGTTACTCCCATGACCCGTTTGGAGAGGGGGAACAAAAGGGGGTGAGGCCTAACATCTTTCCGCAGGTTGACAAATACATAGCTATCTGTTTATCCTATTACTTGGTATTTCCAATACCTAAATATGCGGGTTATTACAGGCAAGATAAAAGGTCGCCACTTGAAGTACCCGAAGGGGACAAAGACCCGCCCGGTCACGGACCTTGTGCGCGGCGCAATCTTTTCAATACTGGAGAACACCAATAAAGATTGGTCGCAGGTGCTGGACTTGTTTGCCGGCAGCGGCGCATTAGGCATCGAGGCTTTAAGCCGCGGCGCCGATTGGGCCGACTTTGTTGAAAGTCATCGGAAGTGTTGTGATATAATAAGAGAAAATCTGGATACCACGGGATTATCTTCCCGGGCTAAAGTTTATTGCTGCAGCGTCGATAAAGCGCTCTCTTTTCTGGACAAGGAGTATAACATTATACTGATGGACCCGCCCTATTCTGATACTACTACAGGCGATATTATCACCAGGCTGGCAACATCCAGGCTGGTTGGAACGGAAACCACGCTCGTTGTAACTCATTCCTACCACTCACCGATGCAGCAAAATTACGCTGCTCTAAACCTCATTAAACAGCACCGCCATGGTGACACCTGCATTTCTATCTTCCATAAGGAGGCCAGCTCTTGATTATTGCACTCTATCCCGGAAGCTTTGACCCCATAACCAACGGCCACATCGATATCGCAACCAGAGCCTCCAAGCTCTTTGATAGAACTATTATCGGCATATTTGCCACCCCGGAAAAAAGAGTCACCTTCACTCTTCCGGAGCGCGTAGAAATGGCTAAAAAAGCCACCGCCCATCTTAAGGGAGTGGAGGTAATGCCGTACAGCAACATTACCGTAGAATTTGCTAAAGAGGTCAAGGCGCAAGTACTGATACGAGGTTTAAGGGCCATCGGCGACTTTGAGTGGGAGTTTGAGATGGCGATGATGAACCAGATGCTTTCACCCGGACTTGAGACAGTGTGCTTCATGGCCAGCCAGGAATACCAGTTCCTTAGCGCCAGCCTGATTAAAGAGGTCGCCAGTCTGGGCGGCGATGTTTCCAGCCTTGTGCCGAAACACGTAGCATCCGCCTTGAAGAAAAAAGGCCTAAGTAAAAGATAATGATATCATAATTTTCAATATTAACCCAGGATAAATTCAGGAGGTAATCATTCATGGCTTATAAAATCAACGACGAGTGCATCAGTTGCGGGGCCTGCGAACCGGAATGCCCGGTACAAGCCATCAGCGAGGGGGAGACGATATACGTCATCGACCCCAATAAGTGCGTGGAATGCGTAGGGTACAATGACTCGCCCCAATGTGCGGAAATCTGCCCGGTTGATGCACCCCAGCCCGACCCCGACCACCCCAGAAAGTAATAAACCGACTTCCTGTAAATATAATAGCGGGGCTTTTTTTGTTGCCCCGCTATTGCCGATTTTCAGCTAATATCCACTCATTAACTAAAGTAGTTGGACTTAGCTCAACTTTTACCAATACTCAAAGAAATCGTGTATGATTTGATATTCCGGCGGCAACAAACCAAGAACAATACCGAATTTATCCAGCAGGAAATTAGCCAGGGCTGAATCCAGTATCACATCTCCACCTGCCGAACCATACTTCATCCACATCGCCAGCAGCGCCCCGATAATTATAGCTCCTGATAATAGTCCAATTATCCCGCCGCCCAGCTTGTCTGCCCATCCCACCAAGGGCAATATGTGAACCACTTTCTTGACTATCGTTCCTATAATCATCGCCACTACTATCGTCAGCACCACAATTAAAACAAAGGCTATTATCCCCGCCGTGCCGTAATCCGGGATAAACGATAATTTGTCCGCCAGACCGTCCGAATAGCGTCCCGCGAGCACCACACCGATAATCCCGCCTACCAGCATGAACGCCACCTTAATTAGCCCGGCTCGAATACCCAAGATGACAGAAAGAGCCAGACCAATTATCAGGATAATATCAAGCCAGTTCATATTCACCTCCTGGTAAAAGTAGCATAACCTTTTAGTCTATAATAATACGGGAAACCTGATATTTCAATTTTCCAGATCAGCCTGATTTCGCCTCCCCCAACTCTTTAGCCCTTTCGTACGCTGCTTTAACAGCTTTTTCAACTATTCCAGCCATTTTACTTTTTTCAAATTCCTTAATAGCGCGCTCGGTCGTGCCGCCTTTAGAGGTGACATCGTGGCGCAGTTCCGCCGGGGTTTTCCCCGCTTTGTCCATCATCTGCGCCGCCCCGAGCACCGTCTGTATTACCAGCTTCTCGGCGTCTTTCCTTTTAAGACCCAACCCAACCGCCCCCTCGATAAGCGACTCCGCAAATAGATATACATAGGCCGGACCGCTGCCGCTTACCGCGGTGACCATGTCCAGGTGCTTTTCACTGCCAAAATAAATTTCCTTCCCCATCGCCCCCAGTATTTTCTGCGTTAACAGCATTTGCTTTTCGGTTACTTCTTTAGCAGTCGTCCAGCCGCTCATGCCGAGCCCGATTTGCGCCGGTGTGTTAGGCATGGCCCTTACAATACCCGGATGTCCCGTTCCCTTCTGGATTCTGTTTATCTTAACCCCAGCGGCGATTGATAATATAAGTTGGTTCGACTTGAGACTGCCCTTCAAATCCGCCAGGACTTCATCTATATTTTGGGGCTTTACCGCCAGGACTATCACATCTCCGCCTGTAACGGCTTTTTTGTTATCAGCGGTCACGGCAATGCCGTATTGCTTCTTGAGATACAGACGACGCGACTCGCTGATATCGCTGACGATAATATCCTGGGCAGTGCCGATTTTACCATTCAGCGCCGCCCTGATAATTGCCTCCCCCATCTTCCCCCCGCCGATAAACGCAATTTTCATATCCGCTATCTAACCACGATGTTGACCAGTTTTCCGGGAACGTAAATTACTTTTGCAACCTGTTTTCCCTCGACGAAGGGCTTTACCTTATCAAGCTGAACAGCCAGCTTTTTTGCCTCATCTTCCGTAATCGCTACCGGGGCGGTCAGCCGGCCGCGCAGCTTGCCGTTTACCTGAACCACCAGCGTGAATACGTCTCTTGTTACCAGTTTTTCATCCCAGCGCGGCCAGTCCTGGTGGTGAACACTGTACTTCTTGCCCTTCTTTGCCCATAGTTCTTCGGCCAGGTGCGGCGCCGTCGGCGCCAGTAACAATAAAAGGGTGTTGATAGAATTATCCCAGGCAGCGGTCGAAACGTTGTCCGTTTCTTTGACTTTACCCAGGTAGTTGGTGAACTCCATTAGCGCCGCCACCATGGTATTAAAGTGCAGACGCTCTATGTCTTCGGTGACCTTCTTAATCGTCTGGTGGGTCAGGCGGATTATCTCGTCATCACCGCTATTACCAGTTGCTCTATATTCCTGCATTGCCAGGTTCCATATCCGGTTCATCCAGCGGTGTATGCCGCTGATACCGCTGTCGTCCCATTCGCCGCCCTGGTCCCACGGCCCGATAAACATGAGGTAGGTGCGCACCACGTCCGCCCCCAGCTCTTTGACATAGTCATCCGGGTTGACCACATTGCCCCTTGATTTACTCATCTTGCGGTGGTCACAGATGATAGTCCCCTGATTAAAAAGCTTGAGGAACGGCTCGCCGAAGTCGATCAGCCCCATGTCCCGGATGGCCTTGGCGAAAAAACGCACGTAGAGCAGGTGCATCACGGCATGTTCCGCCCCGCCCGTGTAGAAATTCACCGGGCACCAGAGCTTTACCTTCTCATCATCGAAGGCCGCCGCTGCCTCGTGCGGACTGCAGTAACGGAGGTAATACCAGGACGAGCAAACGAATGTGTCCATGGTGTCTGTCTCACGCTTGGCCACCGCCCCGCACCTCGGGCAGGTGGTGTTGACGAATTGCTCATGGTACTTCAGCGGCGATTCGCCAGTGGGTTTAAATTCGGCGTCCTCCGGCAGCAGTACCGGCAGGTCTTGCTCCGGCACCGGCACCAGGCCGCACTTTTCACAATAAACCATCGGTATGGGCGCACCCCAGTAACGCTGCCGCGAAATCAGCCAGTCCCTGATTTTATACCTGACGGTACGCTGTCCCCACTCCTTTTCTTCCAGATATTCAGAAACAGCCTCGATACCCTTTTCACTGGGCAATCCATTGAACCTGCCTGAATTGACCATGGTTCCCGGTTCGATATAAGCCTCTTCAAGCTCCTTGCCATCCCACTCCGACGGCGCAATTACCACCGGTATCGGCAGGTTATACTTTTTAGCAAAGGCAAAGTCGCGTTCATCATGTGCAGGGACCGCCATTACCGCGCCGGTGCCGTAACTTAACAGCACGTAGTCGGCAATCCAGATGGGCACCTTCGTCCCGTTCAACCGGTTGGTGCAGTAGGCGCCGATAAAGACGCCGTCCTTTTCCTTTTCCGTGGAAAGCCGCTCAATTTCACTCTGGCGGTGCGTCTTATTGATATAAGCCTCGACTTCCGCTTTCTTTTCCGGTACAGTCAGTTTAGCCACCAGCGGGTGCTCCGGCGCCAACACCATAAAGGTGACGCCGAAGACCGTGTCCGGGCGGGTGGTGAAAACGCGGATTTCCTTTTCTTCTACACCGGGGTGGTCGAGGCCGAAGGATATTTCCGTGCCTTGACTTTTGCCTATCCAGTTCTGCTGCATGATTTTGATGCGCTCCGGCCAGTCGATGCCGCTGAAGTCGAGCAGTTCCTCGGCGTATTTGGTGATGCGGAAGAACCACTGCTCCAGGTCGCGCCTGGTGACCGGGGTCTCGCAACGCTCGCAGACACCCTCCCCTACCACCTGTTCGTTAGCCAGCACCGTCTTGCAGTTGGGACACCAGTTGACCGGCGCCTTGCCGCGGTAGGCCAGCCCGGCCTCATACAGCTTGAGGAAGAACCATTGCGTCCATTTGTAATATTCCGGCAGGCAGGTGATGATTTCACGACTCCAATCGTACATGGCGCCGGTGCTTTTAAGCTGCCGCCGCATTTTATCGATGCCTTCCATCGTCCATTTGAAGGGATGGATGCCGTGTCTGATAGCAGCGTTTTCGGCGGGCAGCCCGAAGGCATCGAAGCCCATCGGGTGGAGAACATTATAGCCGTTCATCCTCTTATACCGAGCATAAACGTCGATGGGGATGTTGTTATACCAGTGCCCTATATGCAGGTCGCCGGAAGTATAGGGAAACATAGTAAGGGCGTAATACTTGGGACTCGGGTCGTCGTCTTTAGTCTCGTAGAGTTTATCGTCGTCCCACTTCTGCTGCCACTTCTTCTCTATCTGCTGCGGTTTATACTTCTCGGCCATCACTGTTCTCCGTCAGGTGCTTGCGACTTATAAATCGCTATGCAGTAATTTTAACAGTAATAGCTACGTATGTAAATAAGTGTAATTTGCCACGCCCGGTTATTCCAGCTTTTCATTCTTGACGTAGCGGCCGGCGGGAACGACGGTAAAGTGGAAGATAGGCCTATCGACGCGCCTCAAGACCAAAGGACAGTGCACAATGCCGGCAGGGACGAATATCATACAGGACCTAGTGATGATTTGTTTCTCGTCTTCCAGCCAGATTTCTATCTCCCCGCCGAGGTCGTGGGGATTATCGGCGTCGTTGCTGAAGAAGCCGATTATCTCGTCATGGTCATGGGTATGGGGCAGGTTATCGATAGTTGTTGAGGCTTTCAGGTACCAGGAGACGTTCATATTGAAAGCCCCGGGAACAACATCTTCGTCCATCCAGAGGATGCGCCTGGCGTACTTGTTATAGACCGGCGCCAGTTTCTTCCTTTCCTCCGGCTCCTTAAGCTCGGTGACCACGTACTTACCGTATCCGGATTCGGGTATTTTGCTTTCTTTTATTTCTCGCATGATATATTCGCCTTCTATGACCAGAGAAAAATGAAAGATGGGGCGATCGACACGTTTCAGCAGCAGCGGACAGTGTTTCATGCCAGACGGTATGAAGACCATGGCGCTCCGGGTGATAGTCTGTTTTTCGTCCCCCAGCCAGAGTTCCACCTCGCCGTGAAGATTGTAGGGGTCGGTTGCATCGTTGCCGAAAAACCCGAGGATTTCATCCGCGTCATGCGTGTGAGGCTCCACCCCCCTATCTAAAGGCTTGAGATACCATGAGCAGTTCATCTGGAAAGCCCCGGGCACCACGTTTTCATCCATCCAGAGAATGCGCCGGGCGAAATTAGCATAGCGTGCGACGGCCTCCGGAGAGAAAAGCGGCGTGTCCGGCGTTCGCAGCTCCGTGACCACATATTTGCCGTATTCGGACAAAAGAGTGCTCCTTTTTAGTCTGGATATAGATATTGTAACACGTTTGAACGATTACAGGTAAGCTCTTACAAAAACAAGGATATGTGAGGTCGCCAGCCAACTATGCTAAAATGATGTCGAGATGATTCCCGTCAGGCTCCAGATGCGCAACTTCATGTGCTACCGTGATAATGTCCCGGCGCTGGACTTCACAGGCATACATCTCGCCTGCATCTCCGGCGATAACGGCAACGGCAAGTCCGCCATCATCGACGCCATTACCTGGGTGCTGTGGGGCAAGGCCCGCGCCAACAGCGACGACGACCTGATACACTCCACGCAGTCGGAGATGGAGGTGGAGTTCGAGTTCAACGTAGGGGGCCAGCTTTACCGCATCATCCGCAAGCGCGCCCGACCCAAAACGAGAAAGGCAGCCGGGCAATCTTCCCTAGAACTCCAGATTAGCAACGGCGACGGCTTCCGCCCCATTACCGGCAACACCATCGCCCAGACCCAGCAAAAGATAATCGACATCCTGCACATGGACTATGACACCTTTATCAACAGCGCCTATCTCCGCCAGGGCCATGCCGACGAGTTCACCCGCCAGGCCCCCGCCAAGCGTAAGGAGGTACTTGGGAATATCCTCGGCCTTTCAATTTACGACCAGCTGGAAGACCGGGCGAAAGAACTGGTGAAGCAGTATGAGGTAGATACCGTCCAGCTGGAAAATGCCATCGCCGAAATCAACGCCGAACTGGCGCAGAAGTCCGCCATCGAGTCCGAACTGGAGCAGGCACAGA
>JAFGOC010000098.1 GCA_016926705.1 Dehalococcoidales bacterium
ATCGGGACTCTCAGCCTGGTGCACCCCTAGCGGATATTGTTCTTTAATTATATTATAAAAAAAGATACAAGACAACCCGAATTGTTACCGTTTCCATTTGCTTATGGTGTATATTACGACACTCACCCCCTTGGTCCCCCTCTCAAACGGATTTACTTTCTACCCGAATATTAACATGTTTGAGAGGGGGAGATTGATTGAGAGGTGGCTGCGCCCCCTCTCGCTACGCACTCCCCTTTGTGAAAAAAGGCTTTAGCTAAACGGCAGCGTCCAGCGGGAACCGGAGTTGTTTACAAAGAAACGGTCGCCGAACTCCTGCGCCAGGTAGGCTGCCGCCTTGAAGCCGGTGCAGTGAGAAGCACCCAGGTACTGCACGCCCATTTCTTTCAAGTCAGCGGCAGTTTTTTCCAGGCGTTCCCGAGTAGCATTTAGGAGATGAGTGCCGCCGACAGCGGCGTAAATCAGTTTCTTACCGGTCACTTTCTGCGCCTGCTTAAGCGTATTGACAATGCCACGGTGGGAGCACCCCAGGATGACTACCAGACCATAATCCGTATCAATAACCATGGCAAGGTCGTCCTTTAATTCGTCGGGCAGCATCTCACCGGCCTTTTTTTCTAAGAGACCCCTATCGATTTCCTCGTAGTCGGTAAGCATAGGAATCTCACCTAAGGTCATAATATGGTCGGTAATACGTACCGGTTCAGCGGTAAGTTTAAATTCAGCCCCGAGATTCTCCAGCAATTCGCGGCGGAAGGGCATGCCGGCATAATGTGCCGGACTCTTGCCGCTACGACCATACTTGGCAGCCCAGATATCCGGGTGGGCGATTACTTCGATTTTCTTACGCATCGCCCCGAGTACTTCACGCAGTCCGCCGGTATGGTCGTGGTGGCCGTGGCTGATGACTATTTTATCGACGGTTGAAAGGTCAATCCCGAAGATACGGGCGTTATGCACCGCTGCGGTACCCATACCGGTATCAAACAATATTGTCCTGCCGTCCGCTTCTACCAGCATGCTAAGTCCCCACTCCGCCAGGTAGCTCATCCCGGCGGTATTTTCCGCCAGGGTAGTTATTTTAACTTGCATTTTCACGGCTCCTTTCGTACTATAACGGCCAGCCCAGCCACTCGAATACGCCAATCATGCGCACTCCAATATACAACAAAACAATAACAAAAATATACATGAGGAGTTTACGCGGCATTTTGTGCGTGGCGGCAGCCCCTACCTGTGCTAAAATTGCGGCGGGTACCGCCAGCAATATCCAAGAAGTAAGATTAATGTAGCCTATAGAATAAGACAGGCGGTCGGCCACCCCGATACCGTTCACTATATAGCCGATAATCCCCCCGATACTGGCAAAAATCATTATCGCCAGGGAGTTCGCTATGGCGTGATGCATCTTAAATTTCAATATTATCGCCAGTATCGGTACCAGTATCGTACCCCCTCCCACGCCCAGCAGCCCGGAAAAAAGTCCTACGGGGATTGCCCAGAAAGCCCAGAGCAGAGGCCTGTTCCCCGGCTCCGTGTCGACCTTTTCACGAGTAGTGAAAAACATTCTGATTCCGCTGATGATGGCTATTATTCCAAACGTTATTTTAAGGCCTGTGCCGGGAATATGGGCAGCCAGCGTCGCCCCGACGAGCGCGAAGACTAAGCCGCAGATACCCATGATAAAGGCCACCCGCCATTCGACGGCCTGCTCACGGTGGTGTCTCCAGGCGGCGCTGATAGCGGTAGTCAATACTACCAGCAGACTGGTGCCGAAAGCCGTCTTGATAGCCACGTCCGTCGAAAGTCCCATGTTGGTATAGACAAGGAACTGGAATGGCGTCATGATAAAAGCCCCGCCCAGCCCCAGCATGCCTCCGGCAAAACCAGCTACCGCACCCGTCCCCAACAAGATGAATATATCAGCGGCGGACACTCTTTTTATTTCCCCAGCTTATTTTTAACAGCTTTTATCTTACCTTCCATGGTTAGAGGCTTATCACGGCGTTCATCGATGCGGAGAGTGGTGACCACTCTTTTAGCACCGGCATCGAAAGCAGAATTGTGCATCCGCTGCGCCAGTGAAAGCAGCTTATCAAGGTCGCCTTCAATGATGGTATTCATAGCAGTCAGCTCATACTTGAGGCCGGGTTCGTTCTTTAAAATACGCACCGCCCCAGCCACGTAGTCGCTGACCGATGGTTTACCTGTCCCCACCGGCACAACACTTATATCGATTATCGCCATTTTACCAGACCTCCTCAAGCACTAGTCTATTTTATTCTTCAACCTGCTGTAATAGGTGCCGGAAGTATAAAGCGCCGCCAGCGGATTATGTCCCGTGACCCTATCCTTGACGGCGATTACCGTTAAAGGCACCTCGCAGTACTTAATGAAAAGCGTATCGTGGCCGATACAGAGTCCCAGCATGACAGCCATATCGACCTTCGACCGGTTGATAATCATTGCCTGGACGATGGGATTACACATCGTTTCCCAGGCGTCCGGCCCGGCGATCTTCTCCTCGGGTTTAATGCCGATTCTTTCCTTGGGCACAGCCCCGGTCTTGCACATAACTGATACTACCTCGAACCCGTTTTTCTCCAGTATTTCCGATAACAGGCCGGCTTCGTAAGCCAGTCCACCGCAGTGCGCTATCCCAAGTCTTTTATAGCCGCATTTCCGCGCGAAGTGTATCAGTTCTTCAATGCGGGGAATCTTCGTCCTCAAACCATCGGGGCGGCGTTCGTAGCACTGGAACTCCTGCACCGACGCCAGGCGGGCGAAGTCCTTGACCCCGGATTTTTTATATTCTGCCATCGCTGCGGCATAAACATCCGGCATCAGCTTCATCGGGCAAAAAGCCGGCGCTTTTTCCATAGAAGGCGCGGGACCATCCGCTTTACCACCCAAATTCTCACAGACCCTGGTAGGGCATCGCGCACACTGGGGATATTTGTTTTTAACCATAATCAGACTCCTTTTTATGTTTCCCATGTTATTCTAGTTTCTTGATACGTAAAAGACAAACATGAGATAGGACAAACAGGGCAATATTGTACTTATCAACTAAAAGGATACGGTAGTTTGCTTTATTGTCTGTTGAAAACAAGTAAGATACAATATATGGAAAGGAACGCGCGGGCTTTCACGGCCGGTCGAACGCGTGTCTGTATCCAATACAAAAGCGCCTCAAGGGGGTGCACCCAAGCACTAGCGATTACGCCACAAGGCTTTGTGTACCGTGAACGGTATTTGTGAAAGCTTTTCCCGACGGTCGCCGTCGAGTGCATTACAGATAATTTGACTGTCCATAAGTCCTATGCCGTAATACGTATTTTCCTTGACTTTTAATTCGGCATACGATACACTAGAGTCTTGGGCGGGGGAGTGTGATATTCCTTCTGATTTCATTACTCCCGGGAGGCCGGGCTTTAGTCATGGTTGAGTGAATTTGATGAAGATAGCAATTAGCGGAAAAGGCGGCGTAGGCAAGACACTGCTGGCAGCTTTTCTTTCCAAGATTTTCGCCTCTTCCGGCTATTCCGTAATCGCTATCGATGCCGACCCCGATGCCAACCTTGCAGCTACTCTGGGTTTCCCCAACCCGGAGAAAATGACCCCGATATCAGAACTGAACGACCTCATTGAAGAGCGCGTCGGCGTGCGCCCCGGGACGCCCGGCTCATTCTTTAAATTAAATCCCAAGGTTGACGACCTGCCGGAGAAATATTCCTTAAAAATGGACGGCGTCAGGATAATGTCCATGGGGCGGATAAAGCGTGGCGGCACCGGCTGCTACTGTCCCGAAGGCGCCCTGCTCCAGGCGCTGGTAACCCACCTGCTGTTGCAGCGAGACGAGGTGGTGATACTGGACATGGAAGCCGGTATCGAGCACCTTTCCCGCGGCACGATAAAAGCCGTGGATAAACTGATAATCGTCGTTGAGCCGGGCAGGCGCAGTCTGGAAACAGCCGAAACCATCAAGAAGCTGGCGCAGGACCTCGGCCTGTCCAATATCGCCGCCGTCGGCAACAAAATCAGGTCGAAAGCCGACGAGGAGTTTATAAAATCCAACCTGCCCGATATTGAAATAATCGGCTTTATATATTATGACGCCGCGATTAATGACGCCGACCTTGCCAATGATTCACTTTTTGCCGCCAGCCCCGCTACAACAGAGGCGATAAAGAATATCTATGAAAGACTACTGGCTGAAAACCGCAGACAGGGCGTAAAAAGCGCCAGCGGCATTAGAAAGGCTTAAAAGTTAAAAGCTCTAATATCTCTAGGAATTCACGGAAACAATTCCGGGTTTTCCAAATAAAATATAGTTATATTTTCCCAGATTCCCGTAATTATATATAATAGTAGAAAGATAGCATATAAATAAACGATTCAAGGAGGGCTGATTGGTGGCTTACGATGCTATAAAAATGAAGGACTGGCAAATTTCCGAAGCGGCTGAAGCAAATATGCCGACCCCGGATGAATGGCGGGAAAAACTGGGGTTACAGAAGGACGAGATACTCCCCTACGGGAGAATCGCCAAACTTGATTTCCTAAAGATAATTGACCGTCTCAAAGATAAAAAGGATGGCAAATATATCGAGGTTACTGCCATCACACCCACCCCGCTGGGTGAAGGTAAAAGCACCACCTCCTGCGGCTTGATGGAAGGCCTCGGCAAACGCGGCAAAAGCGTTGGTGGCGCACTGCGCCAGCCCTCCGGCGGACCCACCATGAACATCAAGGGCACGGCGGCCGGCGGCGGCAATGCCCTGCTTATCCCGATGACCGAGTACTCCCTGGGCTTAACCGGCGATATCAACGATATCATGAACGCCCACAACCTGGCGATGGTAGCCCTTACCGCCAGGATGCAGCACGAACGCAACTATGATGACGAGCAGCTGGACCGACTCACCAAAATGCGCCGTCTGAATATCGACCCGACGCGTGTGGAGTTCGGCTGGATTATAGATTTCTGCGCCCAGAGCCTGCGCAATATCGTCATTGGCCTGGGCGGCCGCATGGACGGCTATACGATGCAGTCCAAGTTCGGTATCGCCGTAAGTTCCGAGTTGATGGCTATGCTCTCCATCGTTACCGACCTCGCCGATTTGCGTCAAAGAATGGATGAAATCACCCTGGCATATGATAAAAAGGGCAAGCCTATCACTACCGGCGACCTGGAAGCTGGCGGGGCTATGACCGCCTGGATGCGCAATACCATCAACCCCACGCTGTGCTGCACGGCGGAGTACCAGCCATGCTTCGTGCACGCCGGTCCTTTTGCCAATATCGCCGTGGGGCAGTCCTCCATTATCGCCGACCGTATCGGGCTAAAGATGTTCGAATATCACGTGACGGAAAGCGGCTTCGCGGCGGATATCGGCTTCGAAAAATTCTGGAACGTCAAGTGCCGGTTCAGCGGACTGAAGCCGCATGTTTCCGTACTCACCACCACCGTCCGCGCCCTCAAAATGCACGGCGGCGGACCTAAAGTAGTAGCCGGTATTCCCCTGCCTGAAGAGTACACCAAAGAAAACATAGGTCTGGTGGAAAAAGGCCTGGAAAACATGCTGCATCTCATCAGCGTTATCCGCAAGTCCGGCATCAACCCGGTGGTCTGCATCAACGCTTTCCACACGGATACCAAGGCAGAATGGGCTGTTATTAAGAAAGCCGCCGAGGCTGCCGGAGCACGCTGTGCCGTGTCCACCCACTGGGCGGACGGCGGTGACGGCGCTTTAGAGCTAGCCGACGCGGTGATGGATGCCGCGAATGAAGAGGCTGAATTTAAATTCCTTTATCCGAACGAGATGAAACTACGCCAGAGAGTAGAGAAAATCGCTAAAGAGGTCTACGGCGCTGAAGATGTATCCTGGAACGCTGTCGCCACGGAAAAAGCCAAGGCATTCGAGGCCGACCCGAAATACAATGATTTCGCTACGATGATGGTCAAGACCCATTTGTCCCTCACCCACGACCCGACCCTCAAGGGCGTGCCTAAGGGCTGGACGCTGCCCATCCGCGATGTACTCATCTACTCCGGCGCCAGGTTCCTCTGCCCCTGCGCGGGAGATATATCTTTGATGCCAGGCACCTCGTCCGACCCGGCCCTGCGCCGTGTCGACGTGGATGTCAAAACCGGCAAGGTAACCGGAATCTTCTAAAGCTATGAAAAAAAGACAAAGGATTAAATATTGACGATAAATATAGCGGTAGCCGGTAAGGGAGGCACGGGCAAAACGTCCGTTACCAGCCTTGTTATCCGGTACATACTTAAAAATAACCTGGGTACCGTGCTGGCCGTAGACGCTGACCCTAATTCAAACCTTGCCGAGAGCCTGGGGCTTGAGGTAAGGCAGACGATTGGACGAATTTTAAATAACTTCCAGGGAGAGAAGCTGACTATACCGGCGGGGATGACCAAGGAAGCTTACCTTGAATACCAGCTTAACGGTGCCATTACGGAGAGCAAGAGTATCGACCTGATAACGATGGGGAGGGGCGAGGGGCCCGAATGTTACTGCTATCCGAATACCGTTATCAGGAAACTTGTTGACGAGTGGTCGAAGAACTACGCCTTCGTCGTCATAGACAACGAAGCCGGCATGGAGCACTTGAGTAGACGTACGACACAAAATATCGATGAGATGCTGCTGGTCTCCGACCATTCGATAAAAGGCCTGCGGGCGCTGGAACGTATAAAAGACCTGATAAAAGAACTCAAGCTGGTTATTACTAGAGAATCGATAATCATCAACAATGTTCCGGGTGAGGTAGACCCCCGTATGAAAGAGGAAATGGGGAGGCTTGGAATAACGCCGGCCGCCATAATACCGGCGGATGAAGAAATCAGCCAATACGACCTGGAGCAAAAACCTTTGTTCCAGTTACCGGACACCTCAAAAGCTGTTACCGCCGTAAACGAGCTGATGAACAGGTTATTGAGTAAAACCGGCGTTTTAAAATAAAATCACAAAAAGGGGGCAAGTTAAGGTGAAAGGCGTAAAATTGGTGATTATGCCTCTAATACTGGTGTCAGTCATAGCGCTGTTTTCTTTTTCCGGCTGTGCCTCTGATGGGGCCGCACCGGGAGCCACTACGGCCATACAGAACGGAATGAGTCAGGCGCAGTTGGAAGCGCTTCTTGCTGATTCCGTAGCCAACCAGGAGAGTATAAACACCTATAGATTCGACCTGGACATGGACATGATAACAGATGTCGTCGGTGGCTTCGACGCGGGGAAGATGACTATTTACACAAGGAGTAACGGCGCCGCCAACGTGGCATCCAACCAGATGCAGATGAACATGGAAATGTCCATGATTTTGGAAGGCTTCGGGGAAGAAAGCGGCTCGCAGGACCTTAATTATGATATATATATGTTCACCGATTACACGTATATGAGAATGGAAATACCCGGAATAGGCGAGCAATGGGTGAAAATGCCGACTACCGAAGAATTGGAAACGAACTTCAACGCGAACATGGTCGACCAGCAACTGGGACCGCTGGAATCAGCGGTGGAGTTAGAACTGCTGCGGTATGAAGATGTAGACGGTGTTGAATGTTATGTGATATCCATAGTCCCCGATATGGAAGATTTAATGGAATGGGTAGCACAACAGCAGGGTTCGACCCAGGACTTGGACTGGGAAGAAATGGCCATGGTCACCGATGCACTCAAGAAACTAAATTATGTATGCTATATCACAAAAGATACCAGCATGCTTAGAAGAATCGTCATTGAAATGGAAATGAAGTTCACTGCGGAACAGGCGGGTGCATCAGCAAACGATTTCGATACCATGACAATGATCATCAACATGGATATGAAGATGCGCGATTATAATGAACCTTTATCCATCGATCTTCCGGATGAAGCGCAAGATGCCATGGACGTATCGGATAATATGTTCATGTAACCAAACCGGGTTTACAGAAAAAATATTAACTAAAGAGAGGAATTATGGCAGCACAACTAATAAAGGGTGCGGAGGTAGCCGCGCAAATCAGGGAGGAACTTAAAAAGGAAATCGCCGAACTCAAGACCAAGCACAACGTCGTGCCCGGACTGGTGACCGTGCTGGTCGGGGCAGACCCGGCCTCGCAGGTTTACGTAGGGGCGAAAGAAAAGACCTCAAAAGAACTCGGCATTTACTCGGAGAGATACGACTTGCCGGAAAATACCACGCAAAAAGAACTAATCGACTTGATAAACAAACTCAATAACGACCCCAAGATTAACGGCATCCTGGTGCAGCTGCCGCTGCCTAAACATCTCAACGAAGAGGAAGTGCTTTACGCTATCGACCCCAGGAAAGATGTTGACGGCTTCCACCCGGTGAACGTAGGTAAGTTGATGATAGGCGAGCCGGACTATCTGCCCTGCACGCCCGCCGGCATCCAGCAGCTGCTGATACGTTCCGGCACGCAAATAGAGGGCGCCGAGGTGGTCGTCGTCGGCAGAAGCAACATCGTCGGCAAGCCAATCGCCAACATGCTGCTCCAGAAAGCCCCGGGCGCTAACGCCACCGTAACCGTCTGCCACACGAGGACTCGCGATATCGCTTTCCATACCAAGCGGGCGGACATCCTCATCGTGGCGGCCGGCAAGGCGAAGGCTGTTACCGGCGACATGGTAAAGGAAGGCGTGGTCGTCATCGATGTCGGCGTCAATGAAATCGGGAAAACGGCCGAAGGCAAGAGAATCCTGGCTGGTGATGTCGATTTCGAGTCGGTAAGCCAGAAAGCCAAGGCAATTACACCTGTCCCGGGCGGCGTAGGCCCGATGACGATTACCATGCTGATGATGAACACGGTAAGAGCCGCCAAGGTAGCGGCTGGTGTTAAATAAGAAATGTCCCTTGAAAAAGCCTTGCTAGTGCTCAATTAAATAAAACTGCCCGCAGGTAAATGAAGGAGGAGGGATTATGGCATATAAGACTGTGAAGAAAGAGGCGCCCGGGCGGGGGGAGGTAGATATACTGGCGGAGACCTATGAAGCCGGCGAACCGATAGGAGAAGAGGTCGGACGGTGGCGCCATAAACTGCAAAGTCGCGACGATAAACTGAAGTACCTTATGAGCGGCGAACGCTACTGGTACAGCGACGACTGGTTCGGCAGCGAAAAACGCAAAAATCCAGCCTGATAATAATAAGGAGGTACTATGCCTTTCGAGATTCCAAAGACAGCCTACAGTGGAAAAATCAAGGAAATAACGCTGGGTAAAGGCGATAAAGCGGTTACTGTCGGCGGGGAATCGTCCTATCCGTTTTATCTCTTTGAAGGCCAGATGCCCAACCTGCCCCAGATAGCCATGGAAGTGTATGATACGACCCCCGAGGACTGGGCTGAAGCCGCGCTGGAACCTTTCGCCGATGTCGTCAACGACCCGGTTGCCTGGGCGCAGAAGTGCATTAAAGACTACGGTGCAGAAGCGATATGCCTGCAGCTCGTCAGTACCGACCCCAACGGGCAAAACCGCCCGGCCGATGAAGCCGCCGCAGTGGTAAAAAAGGTGGCGGATGCTATCGACGTGCCTCTGATTGTCTGGGGCACCGCCAATCACGATAAAGACACCGAGGTCTTGAGGGCCGTCGCCGAGGCTATCCAGGATAAAAGCCTGATTTTAGGACCAGTGGAGGAAGCCGACCACAAGAAAATCGGTGCGGCCGCTATTGGCTATAAGCATATTGTCATCGCCTCAACGCCCATAGACATCAACCTTGCAAAGCAGCTAAACATCCTGCTGGGAAACCTCGGCGTTCCCGATGACCTGCTGGTAATCGACCCGACCGTAAGCGGCATCGGGTACGGCATCGAGTACTGCTATTCGGTAATGGAAAGGATGAGGATGGCAGCCCTGACCCAGCAGGACACCAAACTCCAATTCCCCATCATCTGCAACATATCCAAAGAAACCTGGAAAACAAAAGAGGCCAAAACCAAAGACGACCCGAAGTTGGGAGACGCCAAAAAACGTGGCATCCTGCTGGAGGCATTGTCTGCAACCATACTGTTGCTGGCGGGTGCCGACGTACTTATAATGAGACATCCTGATGCAATCAAGCTGGTCAGAGAAATAGTTACTGACCTGACCGCGAAATAAGGGAGGAAAATTATATGCCAGAAGAAAAACAGGACAAAAGCATCGATCAAGCCACCCAAGAACTTATAGAAAAGGCAGAAAAGGAAGGAATCAACACGGCTTTTGACAGAGCCGACTCTTTAAAACCCTGCCCGATAGGCGCCGCAGGTAGTTGCTGTAAGCACTGCGGCATGGGCCCCTGCCGTGTACCGTTACCCAAAGGCAAGGAGGAAACCCCGGAGGAAAAACAAAAGAGGCGAGGCGTATGCGGAGCTACCGCCGAGACAATTGCCGCTCGCAACTTTATCCGTATGGTTGCCGGTGGGGCGTCAGCTCATTCGGACCATGGCAGGGGCGTCGCCGAGCTCTTTCTGGCCGTAGCCAGAGGTAAAGCCCCCGGTTATGAAATAAAAGACGAACAGAAGTTATTACAGGTAGCCTTGGATTGGGGTATAGAAATAGGCGACCGAAGTAATAATGAAATAGCTGTAGATATCGGTGAGAAAGCACTTGCCGAATTCGGTAAGCAGGAAGGCGAGCTTATCACTTTAAGGAAAGCTCCTTTAAAGCGCCAGGAGCTCTGGAAGCAGCAGGGTGTCGCCCCGCGCGGTATCGACCGTGAAATAGTCGAGATAATGCACCGCACCCACATCGGGGTCGATCAAGATTACGTGAACCTGCTGAAACAGGGCGTCAGGGCATCCATCGCCGACGGCTGGGGTGGCAGCATGATTGCCACCGAGCTTCAGGACATCCTTTTCGGTACACCAGCCCCGATTTTAGGCAAGGCAAACCTGGGGGTGCTTAAGGAGAAAGAGGTAAACATCATCATCCACGGCCATGAGCCGCTACTTTCCGAGATGATTGTGGCCGCCGCCAGCGAACCTGAAATGCTGGAGCTGGCTAAGTCCAAAGGTGCTGAAGGTATAAACCTCTCCGGTATGTGCTGTACCGCCAACGAAATATTGATGCGCCACGGCGTGCCTATTGCCGGTAACTTCTTACAGCAGGAACTGGCAATAGTGACCGGAGCGGTGGATGCTATGGTGGTGGATGTGCAGTGCATCATGCAGTCCATACAGACCGTGGCGGAATGTTACCATACTAAAATCATCACTACGGCGGCTAAAGCGAAAATCCCCGGCGCTACCCATATTGAATTCGATGAACACGATGCTATCAAATCAGCACGTGAAATCGTCAAAACGGCTATCGAGAACTTCCCCAACAGGAAGGGAAATATCCTGATTCCCAGTCAACAATGTGACCAGATTGCCGGTTTCAGCCATGAGACCATTAACTACCTGCTGGGCGGGATGTTCCGCGCTTCTTACCGTCCCTTGAATGACAACATTATCAACGGACGCATCAGGGGTGTGGCTGGCGTGGTCGGCTGCAATAACGCCCGTGTCAAACACAATGAAGCGCATATCACCATGGTCAAAGAGTTAATCAAAAATGATGTGCTGGTAATCACAACAGGCTGCAACGCTATCGCCTGTGCCGAGGCAGGGCTCCTGGTACCCGAAGCTGCCGCTAAATACGCGGGCGCAGGGCTGGCCGAAGTCTGTGAAACTGTAGGCATACCGCCGGTACTGCACATGGGTTCCTGTGTAGACAACAGCCGTATCTTGATAGCGGCTACGGCCATGGTCAAAGACGGCGGCCTGGGCGACGATATCAGCGACCTGCCTGTGGCCGGCGCGGCGCCGGAGTGGATGAGTGAAAAAGCTATATCCATCGGGCAATACTTCGTTGCCTCTGGCGTGTACACCGTGTTCGGCGTTACCTGGCCTACCGAAGGCAGCAAAGAAGTAACCGAATTTCTTTTTAAGGACATGGAAAAATTGTACGGGGGTAAATGGGACTTCCAACCCGACCCTGTTAGAGCTGCTCAATTGATGATTGCGCACATCGACAGCAAGCGTAAAGCCCTGGGCATCGACCAGGCCAGAGAGAGAGTGCTTTACGATATGGAGATGAGACGCGAACTTGAGGGCTAGAACAGCATCGCTGAAATAAGGAGGAAAAATAGAAAATGTCTAAAATAATCGCATCAGCAGCCATCAGGGGCGCTCATAATATTGTCGATAAAGCGGAGAAAAAGTGGCAAGAGGCAATGGACAAGTGGGGCACCAACGAACCGGTCGGCTTTCCCAACACCGCCTATTACCTCCCGATAATCTACGGGATTTCCGGCATGAAGGTGGAAAAACTGGGCGACATGGAAGCCGTGCTGAAGAAATGCAAAGCCCTGCTGCCTCCGCTGGTAAAGGAAGAACACCATCTCCCTTACCTTGGTCCGACACTAGACGCTGGGATGCTGACCTTCTGGGCTGAAGAAATACTCGAAGCTATCAGATACCTAGAAAATCCCGACTTTTATTTGAAAGGCGAGGATGTTACCGATAGCAACATCTGGCTCGGCGCCGCTGATGATGTCATCATGCGCAAGCGCGGCGTGGAATTCGTGGACGGCACCGCGCCGGGATTTGCGGCGATACTGGGCGCCGCTCCGACTGAAGAAATAGCCAAAAACATCGCCGAGGAGCTGCAAAAGAAGAACCTCTATGTTTTCATGGCCGGCAGCCACAACGGCGGCAGGTTCTCCGAGCAGCTGGTCAAGGCCGGAGTACAGATCGGCTGGGGTACGCGCCTGGTCTCCTTCGGCCCGGATACCAGCGCCACGGTTTACGCGATGGGTTTTGCTACCCGGGCGGCGATGTCTTTCGGCGGCATCGAGGCCGGCGATTACCGGAAAATACTGATATATAATAAAGACCGTGTCTTCGCCTTCGCCATGACGATGGGAGATGTTACCGACGAGTGGTATGCTAACGGCGCGGGCGCCATCAACTGGGGCTTCCCGGTCATCGCCGATACACCTATACCTCAAATACTGCCCACCGGCGTCTGCACCTACGAGCACGTGGTCTCCAACATTCCGCACGATGAAATCGTTAACAAAGCCATCGAGGTTAGGGGTCTTAAAGTAACGGTAACCGAAATACCGATACCGGTTGCCTTCGGGCC
>JAFGOC010000099.1 GCA_016926705.1 Dehalococcoidales bacterium
AGGGGTGTCCGAGTGGCCTATGGTGACGGTCTTGAAAACCGTTGTCCTTCTCTGAAGGACCGTGGGTTCGAATCCCACCCCCTCCGCTTGTCCAGAGCGACCATAGTGAGTCGAGGATTGTGTGCATATGTGGTACGTGTATGTCTTAAGAAGCGCCAGAGATAAAGAACTCTACATCGGCTCCACAGATGATATCAGCCGCCAGTTATCGCAGCATAACTCCGGAGAAATCGTAGCAACCAAGGACAGGGTGCCTCTTATACTGGAGGCGTTTATAGCTGTTAAAGACCAGGCAAAAGCTACCAAGCTGGAAAGCTACTTCAAGACCGGGACAGGCCGCGCCATCCTGAACAAGCGTATTCTTTAATGTATATAATTATAAGCACTATTAGTAGCTCCCCTTTTCATTGATAGATATTCCATTTTTTGGAAGGGGAAAAATGATAAATATAGCCATCGTGGGTTACGGCAACGTTGCGCGGGGTGTCCATAAAGCCCTAAAGAACAATCCCGATATGAAGCTGGCCGCAGTTTTTTCGCGGCGCCCAGAAGCGGTCCGGAAAGAAATCGGTAGCATTCCGGTTATCAGGACGGATAAAGACGCCCCCAACCAGTCCGTCCCTATCGATGTCGCCATACTCTGCGGCGGCTCCAAAGACGACGTGCCGGTGCAGGGACCTCTCTTTGCCCGCCGGTACAGCACAGTGGACAGCTTTGATACTCATGCCGCCATCCCCGATTATTTCCGCAGGATGGACACTGTAGCCAGGGAGAGCGGCAACGTTTCCATTATCTCCGCCGGCTGGGACCCCGGCATTTTCTCCCTGGAAAGGGTGCTGGGCGATGCCTTTTTACCAAGTGGCAAGGGATATACCTTCTGGGGAGTCGGTGTCAGCCAGGGGCATTCCGATGCCGCCCGCACAGTAGAGGGGGTTATAGATGCACGTTCTTACACCCACCCTATGGAGTCGGCGATGGAACAGGTGAGGGACGGCAAAACGCCGGAATTCACCAGTCGACAAAAACATCGTAGGGTGGTCTATGTCGTTGCTGAAGAGGGCGCAGACAAGGAGAAAATCCGTAAAGCCATCACTGGTATGCCGAACTACTTTTCCGACTACGATACGGAGGTTAATTTCATCAGCCGGGAGCAGATGGCTAAAGAGCACAACACCTATCCTCACGGCGGCTTCGTTATGACTTCCGGAACGACGGATAAAAAGAATAAACAGATAATCGAGTACCGCTGCCAACTCACCAGCAATCCAGAATTCACCGGCAGCGTCCTGGTAGCCTGCGCCCGGGCGGCTTTCCGCTTAAAAAATGCTGGGCACAAGGGGGCTTACACTATGTTGGACATACCCCCCGCCCTTTACAGTCCGCATTTGGGGGAGACCTTAAGAAGCAAATATACGTAAAAAGTAGATTCGTTTGCTAAACAACGTGGTTTGCTTTTCTCCCGCCCTCTTAGTGCTCCTCAAGCCAGACATGATTCAGCATCACGTAGCCCATAGCGTTAGGCTCGTAGCCTTTGACGTAAGGCTTCACCAGGATATAGCTCCTCCCGAACCAGAGCGATAGGACAGCAGCGTCGTCCACCAGCATCTGCTCCGCCTGCCGGTACATAGCCAGACTTGTTTCAACATCAAGCTCGGTCGCGGCCAGGTCGAGTAAAGCATCTAACGTCGGATTTGAATACTCCCCGTAATTATATTCCGCGCCGGTGTGAAAAAGCACGTCCAGGAAGTCCTGCGGGTGCGGGTAGTCGGCTATCCAACCCATGTCAAACAGATTATCCTTTTCCTCCTTAAGATGATACGTGTATCTCTCCGGTTCGAGCTGCCTTACCTTCACCTCGACACCTAAATTTTCCTGCCACTGATAAATAATGGCTTCCTGTATTTTTGATATCGCGGCCCCATATCCGGAGGTAGTCAGGGTAATCGGGGGGAGATTAGCCGCATCGCCATACTTAGAAGCGGCTATCAACGCTTTGGCTGCATCGACGTTAAAACCCAGCCCGACAAGGTCTTCATTGTAGCCGGGGATACCGGGGGGCAAGATACCATCGGCGCGCTGCACCAGGTCACGCAAGGCTAAACTAATTATCCTGTCTTTATCCACCGCCATCGAAAAGGCCTTGCGGATATTTACATCATCGAATGGAGGCTCTGCGGTATTAAAACCTATCCAGTAGAAGCTCAACTCGGGGAATTCATGTAATTCCTGATAGAAAGGACCCGAGGTATCGGTAACCCTATCGATATAATACACACCGACACCGGCAACATCTATCTCACCGGTTTCATACAGGTTCATCGGTATGCCGCTTAAAAATCGGTACTCGACAGAATCAAGATAAGCTACGTCTCCATAATAGGAGTCGTTTCTTTCCAGAACCAGGGAACTACCCTGCTGCCACTCCTTGAGCTTGAACGGCCCGGTGCCGTTCGGCTGACGCCACCAGCCACTCCCCGACTCGACGTTGGATTGGTCAACCACCATCGCCGTGGGGTAAGTCAATTTAGAGAGGAAATAGGACCTGGGGGCATCAATAATAACTTTCAGTGTTGAATCATCAACAATCTCAACGCCGCTGATTTCTTCAGCCTGCCCCCGGATAACATCATCAACACCGACTATATCGATGAGGTAGGTGCCGGCCGTCGAAGAACCGGTTGACGGACGGCAGGCGCGCTCCCAGGAATATTTGAAGTCGGCGGCGGTTACCTTGCGTCCGTCCTGAAAAAATACGTCATCACGTAAATGGAAAGTATAGGTCATATAATCTGGGCTTGTTTCCCAGCTTGCCGCGATATCCGGGGCCGGCTCAAGATTATCATCAAGTCTTACCAGTCCGGAGAAAATCTGTACGATATATCCATGAGAATCGGAATCAGCCGAAAGCGCGGGGTCGAGGGTGGCGGGGTCGGCACCATACAATCTTAAAGTGCCACCCTCAATAGTGGGAATGGTTGTGGTCGGAGTCGTTGGGGAGGTTGAAGGTGAGGTGGCAGTTGTTTCACCACAGGTGCAGGCAGATAGTAATAAACAACCAACTAGCGCAAACGATAGAAGAATTACAGTAATTTTTTTCATTTTTACACTACGCTAAATTCAATATAACACATACCACTTTTCAGTGTATAATACGCAAGTATATTTGAAATTAATCAAGGCTACAACATATAATCATAAACAAATGTCTTTGAATAAGGAGAAAAAATGATTCCTAAAGAGTACACTAAATATTACAGAGGCAAACCCGTGCGAGACTTTACCAAGCTTTACCCCGAGTTAACCGCGAAGTCTTTCCATATCTGGGGGTATGAGTGGAATTCCGGATACCGCATGGACTGGTTCTGCGTGACCGAGCCGTTCCTGATGATAAACGAACCCCACACCCACGACTTCGATCAGTTTTTAGCGTTCCAGAATGCCGACGCCACAAAAGTAAATGAGTTCGACGCCGAGGTCTGGCTTTACCTGGGGCCCAAGGG
>JAFGOC010000100.1 GCA_016926705.1 Dehalococcoidales bacterium
GCGAGGTGTATAATATTGCCGGGCACGAGCTGCACAACATGAAAACAGCCTCCGATATCGTCCTGAAATACCTGGGCAGGGACGACAGCCTGGTCGAATATAAAGACGCCCAGCCGGAAACGACACTGGCTAAAAAGGTGGATGTGTCTAAAGCCGTGCGCGACCTCAAGCATAAGAGCACGGTATCTTTGGAGGAAGGTATCCCCAGGACAATAGAATGGCAGAAAGAGGTATATAAAATTGGCTAAGAAAATCGTCGTCTTGGGAACGGGGTACGTAGGGCTGCCGCTGGCTATCATGCTGGCGCGGGCCGGCTATGAGGTCGTCGGCGCCGATATCGAGGAGAACGTGGTCGATGCCATCAATACCGGTATCCTGCACCTGGCTGAGGAGGATATAAGCAAGATTTTCCAGGAGCCGAATGTCAGAAAGAACCTGCGCGCCCAGAAAACGCCATGCGAGGCGGACGTTTTTATCATTTCCGTCCCCACGCCAATCGACGAAAGAAAAAGGGTGGCCGACCTTTCTCAAGTAACACAGGCCGTGGAGTCGATTGTCCCTTACCTGCGCTCCGGTAACCTGATAATAGTAGAGAGCACGGTGCCCCCCCTGACCTGCCGCGATATCATAGCCCCCATTATCGAAAAATCGGGGATGAAAATCGGTAAGGACGTATTCATCTGCCACTGCCCGGAGCGGATTCTGCCCGGCGCCGTATTCGAGGAAATCGTCAATAACGACAGGATAATCGGAGGCATGGACAAAAAAGCGGCCGAGACGTCCCGTGAGATATACGCTTCATTTGTTAAAGGAAACCTGTACCTGACCGACGATGTTACCGCGGAGACGGTGAAGCTCATGGAAAATACCTACCGCGACGTCAATATCGCCCTGGCTAACGAGTTTGCGGCGGTAGCGGAGGGGCTGGGGATTGATATACTGGAGGCTATCAAGCTGGCCAACAAGCACCCCAGAGTGAAAATACTTAAGCCCGGCATCGGCACCGGCGGGCACTGCATACCCGTGGACCCATGGTTTATCAAGGAAGTCGACCCCGTAAACTCGCGTCTCATTCATACGGCCAGGCTCATCAACGACGAGGTGCCGGTCAATATCACCGCCAAAATAAGGCAGGCGCTCAAGGATATCGATAATCCAAAAATCGTCGCTCTGGGCATGACTTATAAGCCGGATACTTACGATACCAGGAACAGTCCGGCGCAAAAAATAATCGGGCTCCTCAAAGCGGACGGCTATCGGGTAAGCGCGTACGACCCTAAAGTAAAGGGCTGTCAGTACTCATCCATCGCAAAAATAGTCGAAGGCGCTGATGCCCTGGTAGTGCTGGTGGAACACAAAACTATCCGGGATGAGCTGGAAAAAAAAGAGACGGAAATCAAAAAAGCGATGCGCCATCCGCTTGTTTTAAGGTTCTATTACCAAGCGTCGGAAGGTGAATAAAATCTGTTGTGAATATTCTCTTCATTCACGAAATCGACTGGCTCAAGAAGGTCGTCTTTGAAATCCATACCCTTTCCGAACTCCTGTCTCTTTTCGGGCATAACGTTTATGTCATCGACTATGAGTCTATGTGGCAAAAGGACGGTTTCTTTGACTTTGGCAGCCTGCGTACCAGGGTTGTTAAAAATGTAAATAGAGCATATTCCGATGCTAAAGTGGAGTTGAGGCGCCCCGGCTTCATTAAGATACCCGGCATCAGCCGTTTTTCCGCTTTATTCACCCAGTACCGGGAAATCCTCAGAACGCTGAAAGAAAAGAAAATAGATGTTATTGTGCTTTACTCCGTTCCTACCAGCGGCTGGCAGACCGTGAACCTGGCTAAAAAGTACAATGTGCCGGTAGTCTTCCGCTCCATCGACGTGCTTAACCAGATGGTGACCAGCCCCCTCCTGCGCCCACTGACCAGGCTGCTGGAGAAGCGCATCTATTCCAGTGCGGACTATATTCTCGCCCTCACTCCCAAGATGTCCAAATATGTTGTCAATCTGGGCGCCGACCCTTCCCGGGTGGGGCTGCTCTTGATATCGGTGGATACGGAAATGTTTAAACCAGCCCCCGTTCCCGAAGAACTCCGCCGCAAGTGGGGACTTAGTGCAGAGGATGCGATAATATTGTTTATTGGGACTCTCTTCGAGTTCAGCGGACTGGACATTCTTATCAAAAGCCTGCCCGAAGTCCTGAAAGAGGTGCCGCAAGCAAAATTGCTCCTTGTCGGTGACGGGCCGCAGCGTCATGCACTGGAAAAAATAATCACTGAAAGGGGAATACAAAAGAACGTAATCATTACCGGTTTTCAGCCTTATGACACCATGCCGCAATACATCAACATGTCAGCGTTATGCATCAATACCTTCGTCGTCAACGATACTACCCGGGATATCTTCCCCAGCAAGATAGTACAGTATCTCGCCTGCGGTAAGCCGACGGTTTCTACCGCTCTCCCGGGACTGATATCCGTTATTCCCGGAGAAGACCAGGGAGTAATCTACATGGATTCAATGACGGCAATGGCAAAAGAGGTAGTATCATTACTAAAATCTACGGAGCGCCGGCAAAGACTGGGGCAGAACGGACTTAATTATACAAACAAAAACCACCGTTCTGAAGAGGTAGGGCATCAACTGGAAAAAATACTCGAGGAGGTTATCGCAAAGAAAAAGAATGAATGATATTCCCAATGAACTAAAGGATAAAAACATCCTTGTCACGGGCGGTGCAGGATTTGTCGGTTCTCACATTGTCGATAGCCTGTCTTCGCAAAACAACGTCATTGTAATGGATAATTTGTTTACCGGCCTATTATCAAACCTGGAGAAGAGCAAAGACCGGATTAAATTCGTCAAAGCGGATATTCTGGATAAAGCATTAGTAAAGGACATAGTAGAGGATGTCGATTACATATTCCACCTGGCGGCGCATGTCGGTTATATCAGGTCGATTAAAGACCCGTATTATGACATGGAAGTAAATATAAAGGGAACGCTAAATTTACTCGAAGCCTGCCGTGGCTCGCGGGTAAAAAGGCTGATTTTTTCCAGCTCTGCTGCAATCTATGGCGATGTGAAACACCTTCCCATCGATGAAGACCATCCCCTGTATCCGAAATCGCCTTACGCGGTCAGCAAGATGGCGGCTGAAAAATACTGCTTTGCCTTCCATAAAGTCCATGGCATCCCTGTCGTTGCATTAAGATATTTCAACATATACGGTCCCAGGCAGGATACCAGCGAATACGCCAATGCCATTTTTATTTTCCTCGATAAATTCAGGGGGAAAAAGCCAATCACTATCTATGGGGACGGCGAGCAAACAAGGGACCTTATTTATATAAGAGACGTAGTGGAGGCAAACATCCTCGCCGCCACTCACCCGGCTGCGGTAGGCGGAGTCTTTAATATTGCTACCGGCCTGGCCACGACCATAAATCAACTTGTTGATTTAATACGGCAGGTTAGCGGTTACGAGGGTACCGCTAATTACGTCCCCTTCAGGGCTGGAGAGATTATACACAGTCAAGCGAACGTAGAAAAAGCCGGTAAGGTACTCGGCTTTCGTCCTAAAACAAGCCTTAAGGATGGTCTAGCCTTAACCTGGAAAGAACTAACCAAGAGAGAAAAATAGGATACTTGAGACTTTAAACAATAATTTTAAGGTAAAAAAGTTAATTTTTCCGGCGTTAGCCTGGATTTTAGCGGCTATTAGCTGTCCCCGATGTATTCAAATATCTTGATTTGCGGCGTGGCATTATTTGTGGTTGGAGAACTGTAAACCAACTGGTAGTCCTCTACTGGCTCCACGGGTATGGGGCTGATGAAGGGGTCCACGCCAACAATCTCGTATTTGTAATTCGAGTCCTGCGAGTTCACAAAGTCAAGCGCTTCCTGGTAGGAATTGAATTCCTCGGCATTGACAACGAGCTTAAAAATTATACCGCTAACGTCCCTCGCGTCCTGATAGGTGATCGCCACGGCTTTCCCTCCCGGGTCGCCCTGGCCGTTGAAGTTAAAAAGTCTGACGATAAAAGAACGGTAATATTCGAGGCTGAACACCCTTCTCTGGTAAATAGCTTCATCTTGCTGGATATAGAATGTGGGGATGTATTTTTCCTCGTCCAGCCCCGCCCAGTTGAGCATTGCCCAGTATTTTCCAACTATTATTTCATAATCGGCAATAATGTACCTGGAGTTCAGTTCCTGTCTTAACGCATCCGTGGCAGCTTTGTCTTGAGACAGGAAAAATGAAGCTACATTCATGATGGGGCCCGGCGACTGGGACGGATTGACACTGGGTATGCGGTGTGCTACACGGGTAATCCAGTAGCCGTAGTCCCACCATGCGGTAACGGCATAGGCCGAATCGGGGTATTCAAACACTCCGCCGGGAGGCAGCGAGTAGTCTGTATAATAGGCATTCGGGTCGCCCATGGGGTCAGGCGTATTATCTTTCATCCACAGCAGGGCTGCCTGCCAGTCGTCCGAGATAGCGAAATTCACCACCTGTCCCTGGGCCTGGGCTTTAGATATGTTGGGACAAAAGACGAACAGGAAAACGATGATTATGGCTAAAATAGCGTTGACATAATATAGCTTCAAACCCTGGCCTTGTTTCCTGCTTTTTTGAGTTTTCTTTTCGGAGGTCTTACGACGGGAGCCGTCATAAGAGGCGCGCAATTGAGGATTTGTTAAAGTTTCATAGGCTTTGTTTATCTCTTTTATCCGTTCTGTTGTCGCGGCGTCTTTTGGCGCCTGGTCGGAACGGTAATTCTGCATTAATCTGCGGTATGCCTTTTTAATAGTGGAAAAATCTGCGTTTTTACCGACTCCCAAGATAGCGTAATAGTCCGTTTCTCTGGCGGCTTCCGGACGGCCGAAGTCTCGGTTACCAGTTTCCTCCAGTTGTTTAGTCAGCTTTCTTATGCCTGACAGCCAGATTATCTGCCAGGAAAGATAGCCGGAAAGCACCGCGAAGTTCACAGCCAGATAGTACTGGAACCGGCGCTGTATCATCGGTATCATAAGAATTACCAGCGACCAGATAAGGAAGAGCCGTAGTTGCTCGTCGCCTTCACTTTGTTTGAATAAAATATATACTAGTATGATCAGCGGTATAAACGCCAGATAGCGGATGTTGCTATACGTGGTAAATATTACCAGCAGTGATAACGCGATAAGTATAGCCACGACCCATAAGGCGGAGATATACCACGGCTGTTCCTTCCCCCGCCTGATAAACGAATAGAACAGAACCCCCATCGATATAATGGCTATACCCGGAATGAATTTGACCTGGTCATCGGCGAGAGTATACTGGCTGGGCATCTGCGTTGCGGTTAGTATTATCATAACGACTGCGGTAATAATGAAGAACACCAGCAGGGAAGCACCGCCGCCGCCGTTGTTCAAGTATAAGAGATAAGCGCATATCGCCGCGGCACCGACGCCGAAAATAAGCCACCATGGCGCAATGAAGATGCTTGTGGAGAAATTGCCCCAGGCTACATTAGTCGTATAGATATCTCCTTGAGGGAGTAACATCGGCGTCATCTCGAGGGTGGTAATCGCCGTCGACCCTGTAGGGAAGAATACGAAGTTGAATTTAGCCAGGAGTGTGTTAAAGACACCCTGTGCCGCAAAGTAAACGATTATTACGATTAACCCCCCGATTACGGCTAGCGTGATAGGATAGAGATATTCTTTAAAGCCAAAGCCTGATATGAGCCGCGAGATGAAATATAACACCGGGGGAATCAAGAGGGCGATAATCGTAGCTATGGTTACATCGGTGGACATAGGGTTGAGGAGTAAAATAATGAATGCGATTAAAAATGTAAAGGTGCCAACGATACACAAGTAGTCGGAAGATTTGTGTTTCAGGTGGTCAATTATAAACTGAATAATATAATAGATGGCAATTATAAAGACGAATATCAAAGCCCCCTGCCAGGTGGTAAGGTAGAAGCCGAGGAACACGCCGGCCAGCAGGCTGTATATTAGTGGTTTAAGCATTACCTTCCAGTCGCCCTTGAAAATATGAGAAAAGGACAGCTGTTTTTGAACAGCGGTTTTCACCGCCAGAATCAGGAATGCCAGGGCCGTAGTTGTAAAGAATACTTCGGCAACGGGATTGTCCCCGGCGCCCAGTAGAGAACGTGATAAAAATTCGCCCGGCAGGACTGCTATCATACCGGCTGCCAGCACGCCCACCCATTTATTGAATAAGGTCTTACCGATAAAGAAAACAGGGATAACCGTTAATGCCCCCAGAATGGCAGGCAGGTAAACCCCGATTATATCGATGACGTGTTCAGTAGGGTGGCCTGCGCCCCCGATCCAGGCAAGAATGGCCGTTATCCAGTGAAAGGTGGGCAGAGATGTGACAGTATTGCCTCCGGGGAAAATGAAATACGGGTCGAACTGGGTGAGATGGGGGAAATTATACGATAGATTATCCACCAGGCGCATATAGTAATAGGCATCATTACTGGCGTATTTTATGTCGTCGCCGACAAATATCTGTCCGTAGGGGAGAAAAATCCGGAAAAGCAGGGAAATAACGATGAAGGCAACGATTAGAAGGGCGATGAGCAGATTGGGCGAGAACCTTATTTTTGCCATTTCCTTATTTGTTTATACCTCATCTGCCAACTTGTCGGTACAAAGCAGGGATAATCGTAATTACTCTTGGCTTAAGCGTAGCATTTTTACAGGTTCACGTCAACACGAGCGCCAGTAACAACAACGAAAGAATACCTATTAAGAAGATACAGCTAAAATCGAAAATATGCTATAATTTTCATCTAGGTAAGCAGTCTTTCATGAATACGGTAGAAGTCGAAAACGTCGTCAAGACCTTCGGTGACAAAGTCGCCGTAGATAAGCTTTCCTTCTCCGTGGCGCCGGGCGAGATATTCGGCCTGATAGGTCCCAACGGCGCTGGCAAAACCACCACCATCAAGATGGTAATGGATATCATCAAGCCCGATTCCGGCGAGGTAACTGTCCTCGGCGAGAAAATGGCCGAAGCCACCAAGAATAAAATCGGCTATATGCCGGAGGAGCGCGGGCTTTATAAAAAGCAGCGCGTGCTCGATGTTATCCTTTACCTTGCCACGCTCAAGGGCATGAATCAGCGCGCCGCCGAGGAAAAAGCCAACAACATGCTCGAGCAGACCGGCATGCTGCCGCACGCCCGCAAGAAAATTGAAGAGTTAAGCAGGGGCATGGGCCAGATTATCCAGTTTATCGTCACCACCATCCACGACCCGCAGCTGCTTATACTCGACGAGCCTTTTTCCGGTCTCGACCCCGTCAATACCGAGGCATCGATGAAGATGGTGCTTGATTTAAGAGACCAGGGCAAGTCCGTTATCTTGAGCACCCACCAGATGAACCAGGTCGAGGAGCTCTGCGACCGCATTTTAATGGTCAATAAAGGGCGTGCGGTGCTTTACGGCGGGCTCGCCGAAATCAAGTCGAAATACAGGAACAATTCCATCCTGCTTGAATACCAGGGAGAGCTGGGGGAGGTGACGGGTGTTACGGAAAAACGTTCTCACAAAGGCCACATTGAGCTGTTCCTTGACGAAAAGACCTCTCCGCAGCAACTGCTGGAACGTTTAATGGAACGAGGTATCACTGTCAACCGATTTGAAATAGCTACCCCTCCTCTGCACGATATTTTTATCAAGGTCGCTGGTGAACATAATGAATAAGACTTTTTTAGTGTTTCGGCATGAGTTCCTCGCCATGATACGCCGGGTCGGGTTTATCGTTGTCACGCTTATCGTACCGCTGATAGGTATTCTGGCGATAGTCGCCTACCAGATAATAGCGGGAACTATAGAGCCGTCTGTTGAAATAACGAACATAGGGTATATCGATGAGGTAGGCGGTTTCGGAAAATATACCGCGCAGGGTAATGTTGAACTGGTCCGCTACGATACAGTAGCTAAAGCCAATGAAGCGCTGGTTCAAGAAGAAATCGAGCAATATGTAATCATCACACCGGATTATTTTAATACCGGTATCATTAACATTTACACCCTGGAAAAACAGCTTGAACCCCCGCCTGAAATTACGACGGCGATAAAAGATTTTCTTTCCAGCAACATACTGGCGGGAAAAGTAACGGATGCGACTATCGGTCTGGTTAATGCGCCGCTGGGGTTGATATCAATCCGGCTTACGGAGACCGGGGATATCGCTCCGGAACAAGGCGGCTATGGAAACATGTTGATACCGATGATTTTCGGCATATTGCTGGTGCTCTCGATTTCTTTTTCTTCCAGTTATCTGCTGGCCGGTCTCGGCGATGAAAAGGAGAACCGGCTTATCGAGGTGTTGCTGTCCTCCGTCTCTACCAAACAGCTTATAGTCGGTAAAGTGCTGGGGATGGGCGCGGCCGGGTTGCTTCAGATTCTCGTGTGGGTGATATGTGCCCCGTTGCTGCTGCAAGTAGCCTCTATTTCAATCGGCGGTTTTTTAAGCACATTAGAGATAACCCCCGTCCTTTTAATTTTGTTTATATTGTATTTTATACTGGGTTATCTATTATTCGCCATAATATTCGTAGCTATCGGCGCGATTACTTCCTCCACGCGGGAAGGTCAGCAGCTAGCTCCGATATTTACGCTGTTATCGGTATCTCCGCTGTGGTTCGCTTCCGCTATAATTTTCTTCCCGAATAACCCGGCAATTATCGCACTGACTATTTTCCCCTTCACCGCCCCCGTCAC
>JAFGOC010000101.1 GCA_016926705.1 Dehalococcoidales bacterium
TCGGCGGCGCGCAGTCCCGCCGGGCCTCCCCCCACAATCAGCACCTTCTTCTTAATCGGGGCGGGCTTGATGGAATTGATACCCCGCTCCTTTTCGTAGCCGATATTCGGGTTCTGGATGCAGCCGATGTCTTTATTGAGGCCGACCCGGCCGTAGCAGCCCTGGTTATCGGCGACGCAGTAGCGTATTTCTTCCAGCCGGCCTTCCCTGGCCTTGTTCGGCAGCTCGGGGTCGCAAATCTGCGCCCGCACCATGCCTATCATGTCCGCCTGCCCGTTGGCCAGCACCTTCTCCGCCATGACGGGGTCGTTAATCCTGCCGGTGCAGAAGACGGGGAGGCTTACGACGCTCTTGATGCCCGCCGCCAGCGGTATCGTGTAGCCCAGCGGCGTGTGCATGCTGGCGCCGACCAGGTAAAGGTTGTAAAACGTGGCTAAACTTAAGTCGATGAAGTCCAGGTTCTGCGCCGCCTCGAAGCGTTTGGCCATTTCTTTCGCATCGTCCAGCGTTAAGCCGCCCTGCACCATTTCGTCGGCGCAGAGGCGAATCCCCAGCGTGTAGTCTTCCCCCACCGTCCGCCTGACCGCCCCGACGACCTCCAGCGGGAAGCGCATGCGGTTTTCCAGGCTGCCTCCGTAGTCGTCGGTACGCAAATTGGTTAAAGGCGAAAGGAACTGCCGCAACAGAGAGCTGTGCCCTATCTGTAATTCAATCCCGTCGAAGCTGCCTTCCCTGACGTTGACCGCCGCTTTGCAGAAATAGTCGGTGATTTCCCTCATGTCCTCGATTTCCATTTCCCTGGGCACTTCCCGGAACATGAAGTCGGGCACGGGCGAAGGGGCAAGGATGGGGAGTCTGGAATAAGAGCCGTCGCCCTGGCCGCCGTTGTGGTTCAGCTGGGCGAAGACTTTCGTCTCGTACTCGTGGACGGCGCGGCAGATTTTACGGTAGCCGGGCACTACCTCCGGCTTCCAGGCGTCGATGAGCTTTTCGTAGGCGCGGTCGGTGGGGTGGACGGTCTGCTCCTCGGTGATAATCAGTCCCGCCCCGCCCCTGGCCCGCTCCGCCAGGTAGTACATGTATCGCTCGGAGGGGAGGTTGTTCTCGGCGAGATTGGTCAGGTGGGAGGAAAAGGAGATGCGGTTGGGCACGGTGACTTTGCCGATTTGCAGGGGTGAAAACAGGTATTTGAATTGACCGTACATAGCGTTACCTCTAAAAAGCCATTATACACTTTAATGAAGTGGTGAGGAAATGCGGTAAAGTAACCCTCGATTCGTTATTCGTTTTAAATATTTTTTTAAAATTGATTATTGTTTTAAATTGGGAGTAAGCGTGAAATTTGAAAGGCGTATCTACAAAAAATATAATTAAAATATGAACCAGGCAGGTGGCAGGCTTTCATTTTTAGATAGATTTCTAACACTGTGGATATTCCTGGCGATGGGGGTTGGGGTTTTACTGGGGTGGGGGTCGCCGGAAGTTGGCAAATTTATCGATTCCTTAAGCGTGGGGACGACGTCCATTCCCATCGCCGTCGGATTGATTCTAATGATGTACCCTCCCCTGGCAAAGGTTCGCTACGAGGAGATGGGGCGGGTGTTCCGCAACTGGCGTGTACTGGGGCTGTCGCTGGTGCAGAACTGGGTAATCGGGCCTATCTTAATGTTTTTATTGGCGGTGCTGTTCCTGGGGAAAATCTGGCCCAATACGGAATATATGGTCGGCCTGATAATGATAGGGCTGGCGCGGTGTATTGCCATGGTCATAGTCTGGAACGAGCTGGCAAGGGGCGACAGGGAATACGCGGCGGGATTGGTGGCTTTCAACTCCATTTTCCAGATTCTTTTTTATTCCGTTTACGCCTGGATTTTTATCACTATACTGCCGCAACGGTTTGGGCTTGAAGGCTCGGCGGTGGAGGTGACAATGGCGGACATCGCTAAAAGCGTACTCATCTACCTGGGGATACCGTTCTTCGGGGGGATGCTGACGCGCTTCATATTTCTCAAGACAAAAGGGCGTGATTGGTACGAGACAAAGTTTATCCCCAGGATAAGCCCGGTAACGCTGGCGGCGCTGCTGTTTACGATAGTGGTTATGTTCTCACTGAAGGGAGAACTGATAGTGCAGATACCGCTGGACGTGCTGAAGATAGCCGTGCCGCTTTTAATTTACTTTGTGTTGATGTTTTTAGTCTCCTTCTGGATGGGGTGGAGAATTGGGGCGGACTATAGCCAGACGACTTCAATAGCGTTCACTGCGGCGAGCAACAACTTCGAGCTGGCGATTGCAGTAGCGGTGGCGGTGTTCGGGATTAGCAGCGGGCAGGCTTTTGCGGCGGTGATAGGGCCGCTGGTAGAGGTGCCGGTGCTGGTGAGTCTGGTGAACCTGGCGCTATTTTTCCAGAAGAGATATTTTAAAGAGGTGATTTCTTAAATCCTCACCCCCTTGCCCCCTCTCCGCGCACAGAGAGAGGTAATGCAGATTCTGTAATGTATTCGGGATGACTTTTCCATTTGATACGATTATACTGAACACCAGGCTTAAAAAGGGAATCCAATAAGGAGGTGCAAAATGCCGGTTGTGCATGTGAATTTCTGGACGGGCGTGGGGCAGGCGCAGGTTAAAAAGATGATACGGGGCATAACCGATGTCATGATGGACATAGGCGTCCCGGAGCAGGCCGTAGAGGTAATCATTCATGAAATTCCCAAGACGCACTGGGGTGTCGGCGGCGAGCCGGCCTCGGAAAAACTCAAGGACGTATCCCCGCCCAAGTAGCGCTAGGTAAAACCCCCTTAATCACCCTTTAAGAAAGGGGGAGACTGGGGAGGGAAATGTCCTTGCTCCAGTTTGCCAGGCACTCACGGTCCTGTCATCCTGGAGGAGCCCCGATTCCACTTCGTCTCATCGGGGCGACGAAGGATATCAGGGCGGGGTATTACGTTATGATATAATTGCAGGCAAATGAAGGAGTATTTCGTTTAAATGCTCTCAAATAAATCGGGGATGCTTTATACGGGGGTTACAAACGACCTGGAACAGCGACTTTTTCAACATAAGAATAAAATGAATGAAGGATTTACCAAAAGGTACAATATTAACAGGCTATTATATTTTGAATCTACGAGCGATGTGACCGTGGCAATCGCCAGAGAAAAACAGATAAAAGGCATGCTTAGGAGTAAAAAGATAGAACTGATAAAGACCATGAATCCAGGGCTTATTGACTTGAGCGAGGATTGGTATAAATAGTCTTAAGTATTTGGCCCCTCGCCTCCCTGAGATGCTTCGCTCCGCTCCAGCATGACAGGAGGAGGAGTGGCTTGAGATACTTCCCCTTCACGGAGTTCAGGGTCCAGCATGACAGGAGGGGTTAGAGGGGGAGACTGGGGAGGGAAATGTCCTTGCTCCAGTTCGCCAGGCACTCGGGGTCGGCGCTGTTGAGGTCCTGATTGATGAAGTAGGCGACGGCGGGACAGCCGCCGCGGCACTTCTCGAAGCGCGGGCACGAGCGGCACGACGCGGGCTCAAGATTGCGGAAGTATTTAAAAACGCTTGAGTTGTCCCAGATGTCTTTAAGCCCCCCGCCTGGATTCCCGTTTACACGGGAATGACGGGCAGTACTTTGCCTCAAGCTGCCGGCGCGGAACTCATCGGCCTGTAAAAAAGCGCAGGGGTAGACGTCGCCAAAGGGGTCGATGCAGCAGGTCATCTTGCAGGCGCCGCACATGTCCAGCCCCAGCTGCCGCCGCCCGTCCTGCGAGATGGAGAAAAACGAGTCGCCCGTCAGTATATCAGGCTCGCTATTGAGCCAGTCCGCCAGTTCTTTAAGTTGCGGGGAATTAAGCCTAAGCGCCTCCCAGCTTGCCCGCGCCCGCCCGGAGGGCCGGAACCTTGAGACGCGCAGGTTCGCCCCGTATGTGACCGCCAGCTCTTTAAGCTCTTTTAGCTGAAAGTAGTTCTTAGACGTGACCACGCTGTTGATGGAAAGGGGGATGTCTTTTCCCGCCAGTTTTTCTATACCCTCTATAATTTTTAAGAAAGTTCCCCGACCCCTTATCGCGTCGTTGACCTGCGCCGTGGCGCCGTCGAGGCTGACCTGCACGTTGACCAGCGGGTTGTTATCAAAAAGGGCGATTGCTTCGTCGGTCAGGCAGGTGCCGTTAGTGCTGATGCAGGTGACGATGCCCTTTTTGTGAATATAGCGTAAAAGCGGTAGAAAATAGCCCTTAAGCAGTGGCTCCCCGCCCCCGAAGTTGATTTCAAAGACCTTGAGCGCCGCCAGTTCGTCGACGATTCTCTTGCATTCATCGTAAGAGAGCTCGTACTCCGACGCCTCGCTGCTGGCGGAAAGGCAGTGGACGCAGCGCAGGTTGCACCGGTGCGTGATTTCCCAGGTGAGATTTACCGGGGCGGCCAGCGGCCAGTCAGCGTACTTCATGGGTGATTAACCTGCTAGATGTCAGGCGTTTGGTGAGTTTCGGCAGCGAGCGTTCGACTATTTCCGCGGTTGTGCCGGTCCTTTGGACTATATCGTCGATGATGCCCTGCTCCGACCACGTGCCGTCGAAATGTTCCGGAAAAAGCCAGTCGCCGCTCCTCACGAAGAACATCTTATGCCGCGCCTGCTGGTAAAAAAGCAGTCCCCAGCTTTCCTTCCTTACCTGCACTCTGTCCGCCAGGCGGCAGGTCACGGCTAGTAAA
>JAFGOC010000102.1 GCA_016926705.1 Dehalococcoidales bacterium
CGCTCGCGTAATTCTCTTCTCGAGGGCGCTGCTATCGTATAATTTTTATTGATTTCATTTAGTTCGGGGTGTTCGGCGAGTAATTTCAGTATGTCCGCCATCAGAAAAACCTCGCCTTCCTGGTACAGCTTTTCATATATTCTCGTTACGAAATCCAGGTCTTCCGGGTAGTCCACTGTCCAGCGCATGTGAGACAGGTCTTCTTTATACGCCATGTTTCCCAGGCGGTATCTCTCCGGGTGCTCGAAGAAGTAGGTAGGCACCCACTCCCGCCAGGGGGACTTAAGCTTTCGCCAGGCTTTTTCCCAGACTTTAAAGGAAATCAGGTCAACATCAAGCCCATCAGGATATGTCGGCGGCATGTAATTGCAGATAACGTCAAACCTGGGTTTCCCATTTTTAGGATTGAGGTAATACCTTATCATCCCGTCGATAATTGCCGGGTCAACCAGAGGGCAGTCCCCGGTGACCCTGATAACGGCATCGGGATTATGTTTTTTAACTGCCTGGTAAAACCTGTCTAAAATATCGTCTTCGCTGCCTGCGTAACACTCGATGCCGTTATCTGCGGCGAATTTAACGATGGGCTCATTGCCTTCTTTATTTGACGTGGCGATTACAACTTCGCTCACCAGCCTGGCGTGCTTCAGCCTGTTTACGATGTGCCAGAGCATCGGTTTACCCGCAATCTCCTTCAATGCCTTCCCCGGTAACCTCGTTGAGCCCATTCGTACTTGGACGATAGGTATAACTTTCATCCAGCCTTCCTGAAACGATTAATCAGATTTACTCACTGCCTTAGCAGGAATTTATAAGGTGCTTTTAAGCCCCTCTACCATCTTCTTTAACTCTTTAGCCGTCAGCCATTGGCTGTTATTATCGCTGGTATACTTGAAGCCGTCGGGAAGTGGCTTGCCTCCCTTGGTAAATTCCTTGCTCCAGAAGGAATGCTCCGGTTCGATGAGGTAGTAGTCGGCAAACTCCTTGGAGTGCTTCGACTCCTCTTCGCTAAGGAGCACTTCGTGCAGTTTTTCTCCCGGCCGTATCCCCACGATTTCTCTTTTAGCTTTAGGCGCGATTGCCTCGGCAAGGGCTGTGATTTTCATGCTGGGTATTTTGGGGACGAAAACTTCACCGCCGCGCATACGCTTGATGCAGGCAATAACAAAACGCACCCCCTGCTCCAGAGTGAGCCAGAACCTGGTCATGCGCTCATCGGTAACGGTAATCTTACCCTGCCTCTTTTGCTCGAGGAATACGGGTACAACGCTGCCGCGGCTGCCCACAACGTTACCATAGCGTACACAGCTGAACTGCGTCTTACCCGGGCCGACATAAGCGGTCCCTTGTATAAAGAGTTTTTCGGCTACTAATTTGGTTGCCCCGTAGAGATTAACCGGCTGTACCGCCTTATCGGAGCTGATATTCATTACCTGTGCTAACTTGTTATCTATAGCCGCATCGATTATATTGGCGGCGCCATTGATGTTTGTTTTTATAGCCTCGATAGGATTATATTCGCTGGTAGGGACCTGTTTTAAAGCGGCGGCGTGGACAACGATATCTACCCCGTTCATGGCGCGTGAAAGCCTTTCTTTGTCCCTCACGTCGCCGATGAGGAAACGTAGCCTCTCATCGTTATTGAATTTCTGCTGCATCTGCATTTGCAGCAGCTCGCCGCGGGAATATATTCTCACGGCCGCGGGGCTGTGCTCGCGCAGGATGATTTCCGTGAACTTTTGCCCGAATGACCCGGTGCCGCCCGTTATCAGGATTACTTTATCTTTAAATATCATGGCTGAACCTCGCTGTTGTGACCTTATTTTCATTCTCCGAGTCGTATTATATTATCGCCGGAGATGCCTCTGGTAACACCCCGGCAATCGAAAACCAGCTTGGATGCTTTCACTATTGTTTTTATGTTATAGCTCGTGTGCGCGGTGGCGATTACCGTGCAGTCTGCCCGGGACAGGTTTGCCTCGGTAAGTTCAATCGATTTTAATACAGTCTTGCCGAGTGTGATCGATGGTATATAAGGGTCGTTGTACCTGATTATCGCCCCTTTTTGGTCGAGAAGTTGCGCCAGCTTTAGCGCCGGTGACTCCCTTGTGTCAGTGATATCTTTCTTATAAGCTACCCCCACCACCATTACCCTGGCCCCTTTAAGGCTTTTGCCGCGACTGTCCAGGGCTTCCATGATGCGTGATGTCAGGTAATGGGGCATGCGGGTATTGATTTCTCCCGCCAGCTCGATGAACCTGGTGCTGAAGTCGTATTCCTTGGCTTTACTGGCCAGGTAGCTGGGGTCGAGCGGTATGCAGTGTCCCCCCACCCCCGGCCCCGGGTAAAACGGCATGTAGCCGAAGGGCTTGGTGCTGGCGGTATCGATTACCTCCCAGACGCTGATGCCCATTTTCTCGCAGAGTTGCGCTATCTCGTTTACCAGCGCTATGTTCACGTGGCGGAAGGTATTTTCGAATATCTTCGCCATCTCAGCCACCGCCATGCTGGAAACGGGAATTACGGTATCGGCGACCTGCGAATAGAGAATTACGGCCAGCTCCGTCGATGTTTTGTCTATCCCTCCTACCACCTTGGGAGTGTTTTTTAGTCCGTATTTTTTATTGCCGGGGTCGACCCTTTCCGGAGAATAAGCCAGATAGAAGTCCCGCCCTGTCTTAAGGCCGGATTTTTCCAGCACCGGCAGCACCACTTCCTTTGTCGTGCCCGGGTAGGTGGTGCTTTCCAGGATAACCAGTTGCCACTGACGCAGGCATTTAGTTATCGCTTTAGAAGCTTGGATAACATGAGAAAGGTCAGGTTCGCGGGACTTGGAAAGCGGCGTCGGCACGCAGATACATATCACATCCGGCTCGTTTAGCCGGCCCATGTCGGAAGTCGCCAATAAGCGCTTGGGAGAGACCACCGCCAGTTCTTTATTGCTGATATCGTCGATATACGACTCGCCTTTATTGACGAGGTTTATCTTTTTCGACTGCGTATCGAAGCCCAGGACCCTGAAGCCGGCCCGCGCGAAGGCGATTGCCAGCGGCAGCCCCACGTAGCCCAGCCCGATAATGCCGATAACGGCTGTCTTGTCCGCGAGTTTCTGTTTCAATTTTGGTCTATTTTCCATAGCATCATGTACCTTATGTCTCTTAAGATCTTGAAAAATGAGAGCTGATGAGTCCAACCCCGCCCGTAACTACAGCCTTCTTCATTATGAAAATTATAGTTTACATCTGGGGCTTTTACAAGTAAACGCGGCTAAATTGACATCTTCAAATAAAAAAGGTTACACTCCATTCATACCCAAATTTTGGTAGCCACGTGTATCTCGTAGGAGTCGACTTGCCCGTAAACAAGGTTTTCAAAAGCTGTGATGAAGCGGTTGCCGGCATTTTCGATGGCGCCACTATCATGGTCGGCGGCTTCGGGTCTTACGGTGGCCTGCCAATCAACCTTATCGTCGCCCTTTCGCGGCAGGGGGCTAAAGACCTCACCGTAATCGCCAACATGGGCGGGGTGGGCTTCGAGCTAAGCAAGCGCATCAAACCGGGCGGCTACCAGGACCTGGGCGTCCTTTTTGAGCATGGTCAGGTCAAGAAATTCATCGGCTCGGTGCCGGCCCTGGGCGGCATGCCCCCCGACTCCCCCCTTGAAAGAATGTATAACGAGGGCAGGGTTGAAATTGAGGTCGTGCCGCAGGGCACCCTTGCCGAAAGAATCAGGTGCGGCGCGGGGGGACTCGGGGGATTTTATACGCCTGTGGGTGTGGGTACGGTCGTGGCAAAAGGCAAGGAGAAGAAAGTCATCGACGGCAAAGAATATATCCTGGAAATGCCGCTGACGGCCGATTTCGCCCTTATCAAGGCCCATAAGGCGGATACCCTTGGAAACCTTGTTTACCGCAGGACGGCGCGGTGCTTTAATCCGGTCATGGCTACTGCCGCCGCGACGACGATTGTTGAGGTCGACGATTTGGTTGAGGTGGGGCAGCTCGACCCGGAGATTGTCGTCACGCCGCATGTGTACGTTCACCGCATCGTGGAGGTAAAGCAATGAAGGCCCGCCTCGATGAGCAGACCATCGCCCTGCGGGCGGCGCGTGAGTTCGCTGACGGCTCGGTGGTCAACCTGGGCTACGGCATGCCCGGCCTTTGCGCCGACTTTATTCCCGAGGGCAGGGCGGTCTTCTTCCAGAGTGAGAACGGCATGCTGGGCTACGGTAACCTGGCCTCCGACGCCGAAAAGGACTATGAAATGATTAACGCCTCCGACCAGCCGGTTACCCCCCTCCCCGGCATGTGCTTTTTCGATAGCGCCGCGGCGTTTGACATGATACGAGGCGGCCATATTGATGTCGTTGTCCTCGGTGCTTATCAGGTCTCGGAAAAAGGCGACCTTGCCAACTGGGGTCGGCCCGGCCGTCCCGCTACGGGTATGGGGGGAGGCATGGACCTGGCAGCCGGCGCTAAAAAAGTAATCGTTACCATGCTGCATACCACCAAAACCGGCGAGCCGCGTATCGTTAAAAAATGTACTTATCCTCTCACCGCCGCGCGTTGTGTAACCCTCGTCATCACCGACCTCGCGGTTATTGAGGTGACGGGTAAGGGGCTGGTTCTTAAGGAAATTGCCCCCGGCTGGACGGTGCCGGAGGTCCAGGCACTCACCGAAGCCAGGCTCATACCAGCTTCGGATTTAAAGGAAATAGAGCTCTAGTTTATTAAACTGTTCAACGTTGACAAAATAGCCGGACTAACTGAAAATAAAAGAATATCTGGATTGACAAGGAGGAAATACAATGGAATTAACGGCCGCTATTGAGAAAAGGTGCAGTATCAGGAGGTTCAAGCCGACCCCTGTGGAAAAGGCTAAGTTGGATAGGGTATTGGCATCGGGGATGCGGGCGCCTTCGTGGGGCAACACCCAGCCGTGGCGTTTTATAGTTGTTCAGGATAAGGAAAGAAGGGAAGCAATCGCCAAGGCAGCCGGGCAGCCCTTTTTAAACGCTCCGGTCTTGATTGTGTGCTGCGGCGTGGCGGATGATTTCTCGCGTAAGCACCATCGGCAGACCCTGGCGCAGCTAAGAGATTTGGGCGTCATGGAATGGGATGATAACATGCTGGATAATGTTGTGCTCGGCAGCGATGCCTACGCGCCCTACCGACTGGGCCAGCAGGCAATGACGATAAGAGCCGGCGAGCAGATTATGATCGCGGTGGCTTATATGACCCTTGAAGCTGTAAATCAGGGCTTGGGTACCTGCTGGGTGGGAGCGATAACCCCCAAGGAAGTCCATAAGGAGATGAATTTACCGGATAGTGTGTTTGTGCATACTTTACTGCCCATCGGCTACCCCGATGAGGACCCTAAGCCCCGCCCCAGGAGAGACGCAAAAGAAATTATTTTCTGGGAAAAATACGGGTAATTAATATTCTAAGATTAATGTAGCCCGGGTTCCATGAGTCCTGGTGCCCGGGCTTGCTATTTGTCCTCTTCCACCTTATAGACCCTGCACAAAAGCGCCCGGCTGGCCCACCCCCCGGTCA
>JAFGOC010000103.1 GCA_016926705.1 Dehalococcoidales bacterium
ATTAAAAAACGACTTGAATACGAGCTTGAGGTTATCAAGACAACCGAGTTTGCTAATTATATCCTGGTGGTCTGGGACATCATTTCTTTTACCCGAAGCAAAAACATTCTGTTCGGCGTAAGGGGCAGCGCTGCTTCCAGTCTCGTCCTCCACTGCCTGGGCATAACCCCCCTCGACCCCCTTGAGTTCGACCTGGTATTCGAGCGCTTTCTGAACATAGAGCGTAAGGAAATGCCGGACGTGGATATGGACTTCCAGGATGACCGCCGTGATGAGGTGATTGCCTACGTTACCCAGAAATACGGCCAGGACCATGTCGCCCAGATTATCACCTTCGGCACGCTGGGTGCCAGGGCGGCTATCCGCGATGTCGGTAGGGCACTGGGCATGTCTTACGGTGATGTTGACCGCGTGGCGCGACTGGTGCCCGGCATGCCTGGCATGACGCTGGCACGGGCGATGGACGAGAACCATGAGCTTAGAAAGATCTATGAGGAAGATGAAATCGTACGCAACCTGGTGAGTACCGCTCGCCGCGTCGAAGGAGTGTCCCGCCACGCCAGCACCCACGCCGCGGGGGTCGTTATCTCCAGGGAGCCCCTTACAAAATACGTGCCTCTCCAGCGGTCTGCACGGACGGAAAACCAGGAAGCCGTCATGACACAGTTCTCCATGAATGATATTGCCCGCATCGGGCTGCTCAAGATGGACTTCCTCGGGCTGGCCAATCTTACTATTTTAGGTAAAGCCAGGGACATTATTAAAGAGAAACACGGCGTGGATATCGATTTGCTCAACCTGCCCATGGATGACAAAAAGACCTACGACTTGCTGGCAGCGGGGGAAACGGCCGGGGTCTTTCAGCTGGAAGGCTCCGGCATGCGGCGCTATATCAAGGAGCTCAAGCCTTCTGTTTTTAGCGATATCGCTGCCATGGTAGCGCTTTACCGTCCCGGCCCTATGGAACACATCCCCCGCTTCATCGATGCCAAACATGGCAAAATACCCATCCGCTATCCTCATCACGCCCTGGAAAGTATCCTGAAAGAGACGTATGGAGTTATCGTTTACCAGGAACAGGTGCTGCTGATTGTGCAGGAATTCGCCGGCTATAGCCTGGGGCAGGCGGACATCTTCCGCAAGGCTATGGGTAAAAAGATAGCCGAGACGATGAAGAAGGAAAAGCGCGCCTTTATCAGCGGCGCCAGGAAGAAGGGCTTTACCTCCGAACTTGCCGAGGAGGTCTTTGCGTTAATCGAGCCTTTTACTGGCTATGCGTTCAACAAAGCGCACGCCTGGTGCTATGCCCTGATTGCTTACCAGACGGCTTATCTCAAGGCCAATTACACGGCGGAGTATATCGATGCCTTTCTTACCATCCACGCCGGGGAACTGGAAAAAACCGCCAGTGCCATAGCCGAGTGCCGTCGCCTAAATATCGAGGTGCTGCCGCCGGATATCAACCGCAGTCAGCTCGATTTTTCTATAGAGAGCAGTGGTGATGGCGGTCCGGCAATACGCTTCGGGCTTGCTGCCGTAAAAAACGTGGGCGGAGGGGCCATCCAACCTCTGATTGACGAGCGTAACAAGAACGGAATCTTTAAGTCAATCGAAGACCTCTGCCGACGCGCCAATATGCAGTCGGTCAACCGGCGTGTCATGGAAAGCCTGATAAAAGCCGGCGCGCTTGACTCCCTAGGAGACCGGGGGGCTTTACTCAATAACGTCTCGCGTATTTTGTCGCTGGCGCAGCGTGAACAGCGACTCCGTGAGACGGGGCAGACCACCATGTTCGACCTTTTTGGAGAGTCGACCGCGGTGCCCCTGCCGGAGCTTGAGCTTGCTCCCTCTGAAGTCACCGATAGGGAAAAAGCATTCTGGGAGAAAGAACTTCTAGGCATCAGCTTCTCGGAGAAGCCATTCAGTCCAGTTTTCAGTAGCGCCAACCCCGATACCAAATTCTGCGAAGAGATAAACACGGAACTGGACGGACAAAACGTGGTGCTCGCCGGCCGGCTTGTCTCGGCGCGCTATCTGCTGACCAAAGACGGGCGGTCTTTCGCCAGCGTCGTTCTCGAGGACTTCAGCGGGAACGTGGAAGTTATGGTCTGGCCCAAGGTCTATGCCGAGACCGATGAACTCTGGGCGGAAGGCAACGAGCTCGTTATCCAGGGCAAGGTGAGGGTGCGTGAGGACAGGGCGCAGATAAGCTGCGACAGCGTCCGCCTTTACCAGCCTCCCCGTGAAGGAGAGGAAACGGCAGCCCGGCCGGTAACTGAAAAACAAGAAGTACAAGAAGAGAAACTTGCCCCAACACCCGCTGCCAGGCATCTTTTAATAATTAACTTGCGGCAGACCGACGATGAAGAGGGCGATGTAGCCCGACTGGGGCAAGTAGTGACTATTCTCAAATCATACGTAGGCCGCGACGAGGTGCAGTTGAACGTCATCAACGGCAGCGGGGCCGTTCCGCTCAAGATGCCCAGCCTGCAGACCGGCTATTGCCCCGAGCTAAAGCAGCGCCTGGTCGATTTGATAGGGGAGGCTGGGCTTAAAGTGGAACAGCTTTAGTGTTATACTGGAATTAGCAGGGGTTTAAGCGTGAAAGCATCATTTAAGCTGTTCCGGATTTTCGGTATAACCATCGGCATTCATTATACCTGGATATTCGCCGTTATATTTTTCAGCTGGACGCTGGCCATGGTCTATTTCCCGGCGTACTATCCCGGCTGGAGCACGGCAGTTTACTGGATAACAGGGGTCATCGGGGCGCTGCTCATTTTCGTATCCGTGCTGCTGCACGAAATGGCGCACTCGCTGGTCGCCAATGCCAGGGGCATCCCGGTTCACAGTATTACGTTATTCCTGCTCGGCGGCGCCAGCAATATGGAAGAAGAACCGCAGAAGCCTGCCGCCGAATTCGCCATGGCCATCGTAGGGCCCCTTACCAGCCTGGTACTCGCCGCCATTTTCTGGGGGTTCTCCAAACTGCCGGCAGACGCTACCACCCCGCTGGCGGCGATGTTAAGCTACATGGCTCTCATCAATATGTACCTGGGCATATTCAATCTGCTGCCTGGGTTCCCACTGGACGGGGGCCGCGTGCTCCGGTCTATTATCTGGGGATATACAGGAAATCTCACTAAAGCAACCGATATCGCCGGAATGGTCGGGCAGATATTCGGCTGGGCTTTTATCGGGCTAGGCATCTTCCTGATGATATCCGTCAGCTTCGTCAGCGGACTGTGGATAGCCTTTATCGGGTGGTTCCTCAACAGCTCCGCCGATGCCAGCCGTAAGGAAATAACGCTGCGCGAGCGCTTGAGCCATATTAAAGTCAGGGAGCTGATGGATTCCAGTGTCAGTACTATTTCACCCGAGACGACTGTCGAAGAACTGGTGAGGGACATTTTCCGCAAGCAGCAGGGCAGGGCAGTGCCCGTTTGCAGAGATGGTCAACTGGTCGGTATTGCGACGATTACCGATGTCAAGAAAGTCCCGCAGGACAAGTGGGCGGAGACCCCGATTAGTCGCATTATGACCGGCGCCCCGCTTTATTCGGTAGTGCCAGACGATAACTTGAATAAAGCGTTGGTGATGATTGCCAGAAATGATATCAACCAGGTGCTGATTAACGATAACGGCAAGTGTGGCGGGTTATTAAGCCGTGCCGACATTATCCGTCTTATCCAGATGAACCGCGAGCTGGGTCTGAACTAAAGTTTTTTTGCTTCTCCGATAATCTAGTGACGATTATTTGTTCTCGTCCATGGCCTCGGTAATGTCCTTGGCCATCTTAAGGAACAGTGTACGGAGTCGTTTCATAACCTCTTCAGCGGCCTTTTCACCGGCGGCTCTGGCATCTTCGGCGGCTTGCCTGGCATCGGCCGCGGCATCCTGGATGTCATCCAGAATCTCGGGTAGAGGTTTATTAAAAATCTGGTTTTTAGGGGTTACTTTTTCAGCCATATATACTCCTTTGTTTACTCCTTGACCGCTATTTAGGATAATTATATCATAAAATTTTCTATGGAAATGGAGTGGCTTAAGTGCTACAATACGGGCGAACGGGAGGAGAATGACCGGGCGTAAGTCAAACCAAAACTCGGCGGAAAGACAGCAGGGACACCGCAAAAGACTAAGGGAAAAATTCCTGAAGTCCGGCTTGAACGGCTTCCACGATTACGAAATCGTGGAGCTGTTATTGAGCCTGGGCACGCCGCGTAAAGACTGCAAGCAGTCGGCCAAGGAGGCTGTACGGAAGTTCCAGACTCTACGTGGAGTTTTGGAAGCTCCGGCGGAGGAGCTGCAGCAGATTCCCGGCATCGGCGCCCACAGTGCCTTCGGCATCAAGCTGGTGCAGGAGGTTGCCCGTGAATTTCTCAAAGCAAAAATACTCGATAAGCCTTTCTACCGCTCCTCGCAAGAGGTCTTTGATTATCTCTATCACTCCATGCGCGGACTGAAGAAAGAGGTCTTTAAGGTACTGTATTTAAGCAGCCAGAACCAGATTATCAATACGGTTGACCTTTCCGAAGGCACGATTAACAGCAGCTCCGTCTCCCCCCGCGAAGTAATCGAAGGAGCTCTTAAAAATAACGCCGCCGCCATCATATTCGTTCATAACCACCCCTCCGGCGCCGTCGAACCGAGTTCCAGCGATAAGGGCCTGACCCGGGAGCTGGTCTATGCCGGCCGCATTATGCGGCTTAAGGTGCTGGACCATATAATCATCGGCGAAAACAAATATTACAGCTTCGCCGGAGAGGGCTTAATCGAGGAATACGAGACGGATTTCCTGAACCAGATGCTACGGGGCGCCGCTGAAGCCAGGAAAAGGTTTTATAAAGTCAATGTCGCCGGGGATAACACTAAATACTAACCTGGCTTCCCTTCAAGGGCAAGCAGGTGTTTTTTCATTACCAGTCCACCCCCGAATCCCCCTAGGCTTCCATCGCTGGCAATCACCCGGTGACAGGGTATGACTATCGGGAGGAGATTTTTGCCCAAAGCCTGTCCGACCGCCCGCGCCGCACCGTGATTGCCGATTTGCTTTGCCACCCAGGCGTAGCTTCGAGTCTCACCATAAGGGATTTTTCGCGTTGTCTCCCAAACCTTGCGCTGGAAATGTGTAGCTCCGCGTATATCAACTTTATCAGAGAAATCTAAGCGTTGTCCTTTAAAATATTCTTTGAAGCTCTTGACTAGTTCTTTGAAGTATTGTTGAGATAAAATAGCTTGAGCAGTATCAGCGTCGAGAGCAGCTATTACTTTTGTTCTGGAAGCTTGGGGCAGGGTAGTGCGTTTCAGTCCAGTGTCTGAACCCAGCAGTCCTATCCATCCCGCGGAGGTGTTGAAGATGACATAATATTTTGTGCCTGGCATTATTTGAATTCCGGCTCGATGATGCCGTAGTTGCCGTCTTTACGCCGGTACAGCAAGTGCACCTCACTGACATCGGCGTCATAAAAAAGGAAAAAGCTGTGCCCGAGGCGTTCCATCTCTGAAATGGCTTCTTCCTGCGTCATCGGCTCGATAATAAAGCGCTTGGTCTTGACTACCTTTCTGGCGAGACTCTCTGCTTCCGGCTGCCTGAACTTGCCACGAGCCAGGGGATTACCCCGACCGCGGTCGTACAATTTGCCCTTGTGCTTTTCCAGTTGACGGGTCAGGACGGCCGTAATCTTGTCGGTGGCTTTCATGATGTCTTCGGCTCTTTCTTCGGCATGAAAGACCGACTTTCCTACACCGCTGTTGACTGTTGCCCTAATCAGGTAGCGTTGCTCCCGGGACTTGGTCTGTTCCTCGGACACTTCCACCTTGATGTCCATAATATCGGGCAGGTGTTTGTTCAGCTTATTGAATTTACGCTCGATATATTTGTTTGCGGCTGCTGTTATTTCCGTGTTCGTCCCGGTTATTTGAAGTTCCATTTTTGCACGCTCCTGAATAGATAATATTTACGCATATCCGTCTATATTTCCAGGGCTATCGTCAGGCCCCACACGCTGGTGGCACCGGCTTCTTTGAGTACTTCCGCGCAGGTATTAAGGGTGGCCCCAGATGTGGATACGTCGTCAACTAATATCACCTGTTTACCTTTTAGCTTATCGTTAGAGCAGGCGAAAGCACCGGCTATATTATCACGTCGTTCTCCAGCACTGATGGTCCTGACCTGCGGTGGTGTGTTGATTCGTCTTACAAGGCAGTCTTCGATAACGGGCATTCCGCTTTTACGACCCAGCTCACGCGTCACTAACGAGGATTGATTGTATCCTCGTTCGCGTAGGCGTTGGCCGTGTATCGGCACCGGCACCAGGACATTACCGGGAACGGGATTTTCCAGAAGGTAATCATGTAAAAGATCGGCCAGCAGCGTTGCGATTGCCTTGAGATTGCGATACTTAAGCTCATGAACCGCTTTGCGGATGACGCCCTGAAAAAAAAAAGGAGCGCGGATGCCGTCGATTAAAACCGGTTCTTCAATACAGCCGGGGCAGGTGTTTTCGTAGGTCAGCGGGCGTCCGCACTTAGCGCAGATTGGAGGTGAAATCAGGGGCAGCTTCTCAAGGCAGGAGTTGCAGATATATTGACCCTCCCGCCCGCAGCCGATGCACCA
>JAFGOC010000104.1 GCA_016926705.1 Dehalococcoidales bacterium
ACCTCACACCGATAATAGCACAATTGTTTTACCAAAACAAGTAGATTTTTAATATAAAAATGGGGTACTTGAGCTACAGCGTAAAAAATATTGTTGCTCTGATTTTTGCTATCTAAACCCCCCGCCGTTATAATGCAAGTATAGCTGGCAGGTGAGAAAAATGCTCGACACTATAAAAGACGCGAAAAAGCAGGGCAGGGCGGTCCTGACGGAAATAGAGGCCAAGCAGGTCATCAAGAATGCCGGCATCAAGGTAATTGAAACACGGCTGGCAAAAACGCAGCAGGAGGCTGTCGCCATTAGCAGTGAGACCGGCTATCCGGTGGTTTTGAAAATAGCCTCGCCGGACATCACCCACAAGACCGCCGCCGGCGGGGTAAAGGTGGGACTCAAGAACGCCGCGGAAGTGAAAAAGGCTTACGCTGAAATCATGGCTTCCGTCCGCAAAAAAATCCCCAAGGCTAAAATCGAGGGTATTGCCGTACAAAAAATGGCCCCTCCCGGCATCGAGATAATCGTTGGCATGTATAAGGATGCCCAGTTCGGGCCGGTCATCATGTTCGGCCTGGGGGGTATCTTTGTCGAGGTCCTCAAAGACGTTTCCTTCCGGCTTATTCCTATCGAGAAGCGTGACGCCGGGGAAATGATTAAGGAAATCAAGGGCTACGCTTTGCTCAACGGCTATCGCGGGCAGGAACCGGCCCACATACCTTCGCTGGTGGATGTCCTGCTGAAAATATCCGCCCTGGTGGAAAAGATGCCGGAAATCAAGGAAATCGACCTTAATCCGGTGTTTGCCCATAAAGATTCCGCTGTGGCCGTAGATGCGAGGATAGTGCTGGAGGAGTAACGATGAAAAAGTTATTGTTGATAATTAGCTTGGTATCAATTTTCTTACTATTTTCGTTAGCATCCTGGTCTTGTGGTTCCGCTGGGAGTATTTCGGCTTCCCTGGGGCAGGAGTTTACCCTGCCCGTCGGCAAAACTGCCACCATCGAGAGTGAAAGCCTGTCGATTCAATTCGTCGGGGTTATTTCGGACAGCCGCTGTCCCGAGGGGGTCGAGTGTATCTGGGCAGGCGAGGCGAATTGCCGACTGCATTTCACGATTGCCGGTTCGCCCGCGGAGATGGTTGTTGCACAGCCGGGCGGCGGTGACGTTGCTGCCAGGGACTACTTTATCCAGTACAAAATCGATTTCCGACTGGAGCCTTATCCGCAGGAGGGGCAGACGATTGCCCCCTCCGACTACCGGCTGATAATGAGAGTGACCAAATAACATTAAAGTCTATTTCTTTGCTTTTTTTGAGGTCCTAATCACACCCAGTTTTTCCAGTTCAATAATATCTTTTGCTTTGTAGCCGAGGCTCAGCAGGATTTCTTCCGTGTGCTGCCCCAGCGCCGGCGAGGGGCCCTGCGGCTTGCCCGGGGTCTTCTTCAGCTTCACCGGCAGCCCCAGCATTTTCATCTCGCCGCGTTTCGGGTGTTTGACGGTATATATCATGTCGTTGGCGGCCAGCTGCGGGTGCGCGCATACCTCCTCGTACGTAAGACAGGGGTCGCAGCGCATCTTGGCGCCGCGGAATATCTGCGCCCACTCCGCGCGTGTCTTTTTGCTGAAAGCCTCGTCCAGCAGGCGGCCGATTTCCTCGCGGTTTTCCTGCCGTGCTTCATCGGTGTTGAAACGTGGGTCGTTGGCCAGATGGTCCACGCCGACCACTTTACAGAAGTCGGGCCACATCGGCCCGGTGCCGAAGATGGTTAAGACATCCCCGTCCTTGGCGCGGAAAGGCCCGAAAGGCGGCGGCTGGTAGCTCCTCCCCACCTTGTAAGGCATTTTGCCCTCGGTTAAATACTCGGCGAAGCTGGAATACTGTAAATATAAGGCCGCATTCAGGTTGTTGACGGTCAGGGCCTGCCCCACCCCCGTCCTCTCCCTCACGAACAGGGCCGTCATCACCGCGTAAGCCACCAGCATCCCCCCTGCATGGTCGCAGGCGGGAAAGGGCACCATCTGCGGCGCTCCGCCCGGGTAGCCGATGACGCTGACCATGCCGGACATCGCCTGGCTCCACATATCTCCGCCGGCGCGGTGGGCAACCGGCCCCGTCTCCCCGTAGCCGTAGAAAGAGCAATAAATCACCCTAGGATTTATTTTAGAAATATTTTCATATCCGATACCCAGCCTTTCCGCCACGCCGGGACGGAAGCTCTGGATAACCACATCGGTCTCCTTGGCTAGCTTCAGGACGATTTCCAGCCCCTCTGCCGACCTTATATCGATGGCGAGGTCTTTTTTGCCGCGGTTAAACGCCATCCAGTCGGCTTTTTCGGGCATTTTCTCCACCTCGCCGGTATCCAGAAAATCGTCCATGCCGGCCGGCAGTCCCAGTCGCTGGGCTTCACCCTGCACCCGCTCCACCTTGATAACCTCCGCCCCCATGTCCGCCAGCATGGCTGCCCCGAACGGCGCCGCCACCGCGATGCTGAAATCTAAGACCTTAATACCTTCCAGAGGATATGTCATGACTAACCTCCTGGAACTTACTTATCAAGCTGCTCGAACAATTTATTCCTTGCGTGTATCGCTTTCCTCACCCCCATGTCCCGACGCGCCTTGAAAAAGTTGAATTCGTCTTCCTCGAAGTGGATGTTGGTGCCCATCGTGTGCGCCAGGAAATGGTTGGACAGACCGCTGGTAATGCCCATCATGTCGTACACCATCTGTTTGGAGGTCTTGCCCATGGCAATGCCGTCGAAGGGGAACTTGGAGAAACCCTCGGCATAGCGGTTGACCTCCGACTCCAGCTTGTCCGCCGGCACTGCCCGGTTGATGAGTCCGATGCGGGCGGCTTCCTTGCCGTCCATCATCCGACCCGTGAGGCATATGTCGAGGGCGTTGGTCAGCCCCACCCGCAGTATCATGATGGGGGTAATCGTCATCTGGGGTATTCCCAACCGTACTTCGATTTCCCCGAACTTGCAGTCTTCCGCCCCCACGATAAAGTCGCATAGCATGTACATGTCCATCGACGCCCCGAGCAGGAAACCATGCGCCTGCACTATGGTTATCTTGGGGAAAAAGAGCAGCTTCATGGCGCACTCGTAAAACAGCTTTCGGTCGAACTTAATTCGATGTCGTATCGGCGTCTTGGGTGCCTTTTCGCCGGACTTTGGCTCTTTCCAGCCATAGACGAAGCCGACCTCGTGCAGGGGGGCACCGGCGGCCAGGGCGCGCCCCGCCCCCTTTATTATCAGCACCTTGATATCGTCCGCTTCCTCCACCGCCGCCAGCGCCTTCCAGAAGTCCTTGACCCCGGTGTTCATCGTCTCGGGGTCGTTGAG
>JAFGOC010000105.1 GCA_016926705.1 Dehalococcoidales bacterium
GTGGAACCGGTGTCGCCCTCTTTGGCCTGATAGCCGGCGATAACTTCCGCCTTCTTTGTCTTATCCAAGTTTTTCCTCTTCAGCCTTTATATTAATTATTTATTTACGAGGCAATTATAACATAATATGGGTGGGAAGTAAATTTATATTTAGAAAGAGATAACATGCCATTCAGTCATTTGCCCGCTCTCTTACACTCATCTATAATGAAAATAGCACACCTTAATTACTTGCACCGGGAAGAACCTATGCACGAAGCTGGCATTACAGAAAGCATGCTGTCTCTGGCGCTGGAGAAAGCCGGGGAGGCGCAGGCTAAGAAAATCATACGTATCAACCTCGTAATTGGGGAGCTATCAGGGGTGGTGGGCGACTGCGTGCAGTTTTACTTCGACGCTCTAAGCAAGAACACTATCGCCGAAGGGGCGGCGCTTAATTTCGAGTCGAAGCCGGTTCAAATACGCTGCCGGAAATGCCGGGCGGTATTCTCCCCGACCAACCACCAGTGGGCCTGTCCAGAATGCCACGAAATGAGCGCCGAGATTGTGTCCGGTCGGGAATGTTACATGGAAAGTATCGAGGTGGAATAAATGGCCGTAAAAGTGATTACCGTAGGCGAGAAAATCCTCGGGACCAACGACGCCAAGGCAGAAGAAAACAAAAACCGACTGGAAAAGAACGGCATCTTCACAATAAATATCATGTCGTCGCCGGGGGCGGGCAAGACCAGCCTTATCCTGGCCGCGATAAAGCGTTTTTCCCGGGATATCAGGATTGGCGTCGTTGAAGGAGACGTAGCCTCCAGCGTCGATGCCGAGAAAGTGAACGCCCTGGGGATTCCGGTGGTGCAAATAAATACGGGGGGAGGCTGCCACCTGGACGCTTTCATGGTGGAAAAGGGGCTGAACAACCTGAATTTAGAGGAAATAGATTTACTGTTTATCGAAAACGTGGGCAACCTAATATGCCCAAACGCTTATCTACTTGGTGAAGACATCAGGCTGATGATTGCCAGCATGCCCGAGGGCGATGACAAGCCTTACAAGTACCCCGCCATGTTCGCCGACAGCGATGTTGTGATACTGAATAAGACAGACCTCCTGCCCTACCTGGATTTCAGCGAAAAGTCCTTCCGGGAGGTTGTCACCGGTCTTAACCCGGATGTCATAATTTTCCCGGTCTCCTGCAAGACCGGCTCCGGGCTGACGGCCTGGTTCACCTGGCTGGAAGGTGCACTTAAAGCCAAGAAAAAAAGTAAAAGTGATGGAAAAAACAAGCACAGTTAATCTTGCCCGCATTAGCGTACGCGGGGTGGTGCAGGGGGTTGGCTTCAGACCTTTCGTCTACCAGCTGGCCATCCGACATAACCTGCGTGGCTGGGTGTGTAACACCTCCGAGGATGTGAAAATCGAGGTGGAGGGGGGCAAACAAGATATCGATAGTTTCATCATCGACCTGCGCGAACAGGCGCCGCCGCTGGCGCACATCGAGGGGATGACGATAACAGAAGGTCCGGCGGTGAACTACGACAAGTTTGAAATCCTGCGGAGCATCGCCGAGGAGGGGAAATACCAGCTCGTCTCGCCGGACATCGCTACCTGCCAGGACTGTCTCAAAGAAATATTTAATACTGACGACCGCCGCTACCGCTACCCATTTACGAACTGCACCAACTGCGGGCCGCGCTTCACGATTATCAAAGACGTCCCCTACGACCGGCCCAATACCACCATGAAAAGCTTCCATATGTGCCCCGAGTGTCGAAAAGAGTACGAAAATCCGCTGAACCGCCGCTTTCACGCCCAGCCCAATGCCTGCCCGGTATGCGGACCGCAGCTTGAACTTCGGCTGGCGCAGGGCACCCGCATTGACTGCGAGGACGTAATAAAAAAAGCAAGTGAGTTGTTGAAAAAAGGCCAGATAATCGGGGTAAAGGGGCTGGGGGGCTTCCTGCTGGCCTGCGACGCCATCAGCGAGAAAGCCGTAAACAGGCTGCGCCGGCGCAAGAAACGCCCCGGCAAGCCCCTGGCGGTGATGGTCGCCGGCATGGATGAAGTCCGCCGGCACTGCGAAGTCGATGCGGAGGAGGAGCAGCTATTACTATCGCCCGGCAGCCCCATCGTCCTGATGAAGTGGAAAGTCGATTCAAATATCACCCGGGCAGTGGCGCCGGGACTGAAATACCTCGGAGTTATGCTACCCTACACTCCCCTCCACCACCTGCTCTTGAGAGAGACGGGGCTACCGCTGGTGATGACATCCGGCAACTTGAGCGAGGAGCCAATCGCCAAGGACAACGACGAGGCAATAAAAAGGCTTAACCATATCGTCGATTACTTTCTGATGCACAACCGGGACATCTTCGCCCGCTATGACGACAGCGTGATGCTCGTGGAGCAGGGAATTCCCCGCTTCGTGCGGCGCGCCCGTGGGTATGCTCCGTATCCCATCCACCTCCCCTTCAAGAGCCGGCAGATTCTGGCGTGCGGGGCGGAGGAAAAGAACACCTTCTGCCTGACGCGTGACAACTACGCCTTCGTCAGCCAGCACATCGGGGACATGGAAAATCTGGAGACGCTTGAACATTATGTAAACACAATCGGGCTTTACGAGAAGCTCTTCCGTATCGAACCGGATATTATCGCCCACGACATGCACCCGGAATACCTGCCCACCAAATACGCTAAAGAACTGGCAGAAAAGGAAAAAATCAAGCTCGTGCCTGTGCAGCACCACCATGCCCACATCGCCAGCTGCCTGGCGGACAACGGCGTAAAGGGGCCGGTCATCGGGGTTTCTCTGGACGGCACCGGCTACGGCACGGACGGCAATATCTGGGGCGGGGAATTCATGACGGCGGACTATAAAAAATTCGAGAGGCTGGCGCACCTGGAATACCTGCCGCTGGCGGGGGGCGCACAGGCAATCAGAAAGCCCTACCGCACTGCTACCGGGTACCTGCTGGCGCTGGGGATAAGCCTGGATAAAAACCTGCCCATGTTCAAGTACCTCAACCAGACTGAACTGGAAATTATCAAAGAGCAGGTGGCCAGAGGAATCAACGCGCCGCTGACTTCCAGCATGGGACGGCTCTTCGATGCAGTAGCGGCGCTGACGGGCGTGAGGGGCATCATCGAGTACGAGGCACAAGCGGCCATCGACCTGGAAATGCTGGGCTACATCGTCCCAGATGAGGCAGGCGCTTACCCGTTTACGCTGGAAGAACAAAACGGCATGAGTGTCATAAAATTACGAGAGCTATTTATCAGCGTCATACCGGATATACTAAAAAAGACGCCCGAAGCCGTTATCGCGGCGCGCTTCCATAACACCGCCGCCCGGATGATATTGGAGACCTGCCAATCGATTTCCTCTAAAACGGGTTTAAAGAAGGTCGCTTTAAGCGGGGGAGTTTTCCAGAACCGGCTGCTCTTAAGAAAAATCCTGCCGTTACTTGAAACTGCCGGCTTTGAGGTATATACTCACCGCCGGGTGCCCTGCAATGACGGGGGGATTTCGCTGGGGCAGGTGGTGATTGCGAATTCAATGGAGAGATAAAATATGATGAAGAAGACAAAGCTGGATATTATGCCTCTGCTTTTCCCCCACCCTACCATTATTATCGGCGTGGATGTGGCCGGCAAGCCGGATTTCACAACAGTGGCCTGGGTGACAATCGCCTGCGGCACTCCCCCACATATGGCAATCGCGCTGAACCAGGTGCGGCATTCACTCAAGGGCATCCGCGAAAACATGGCATTTTCGGTCAATATCCCAAATACAATGTTGGTAAAAGAAACCGATTACTGCGGCATCGCTACCGGCGCCAAACATGATAAAGCTAAAGACTGTAAATTCAAGGTCTTTTACGGAGAAATCAACGGCACTCCGTATATCGAGCAATGTCCTTTGAATATCGGCTGCACCGCCGAACATATTCTTAAACTTGGTAGCCATTACTTGATTGCAGGTCCTATTAAAGAAATTTACGCCTCCGAAGATTGTATGACGGACGGCAAACTGGACGCGGGGAAAATCGACCCTATTATCTACATGACTTACCCGGGCGGGACTTATAATAAACTGGGTAAGGTCATCGGCAAGGCTTTCAGCATCGGCAAGGAAATCAGGGACATAAAAGACGACTGGGAAAGACAACTGGCGAAGTAAGGTGAACTATCATGTGTTTAGCAATACCGGCATTGATAAAGTCGATTAAGGGCCAGCAGGCGGTGGCGGATATCGAGGGGGTGACGCGGGATATCAGCATCCAGCTTACGCCGGAGGCCAAGGTGGGCGACTATGTTTTATTGCATACCGGCTACGCGATTAATATTATCGACGCCGCCGAGGCTGAAGAGACATTGAAGTTATTAAGAGAGCTGGGCGAGGCGGCGGACAACTAAATGAAATTCGTTGAGGAATACCGCGACCCGGAGCTGGGGAAAAAGCTGCTGGAGAGGATTCACCAGCGGTCGCGGAAGCACACCAGGCTGATGGAGTTCTGCGGCGGGCATACCGTGGCCATCTTCAAAAACGGGCTACGGCAGCTGCTGCCTCCTAATATTGAAATGCTTTCCGGGCCGGGCTGTCCCGTCTGCGTGACCGCCGCCGCCGACCTGGACAAGGCGATTGCATTGAGCCAATTATCTGATGTCATTATCACCAGCTTCGGGGACATGGTAAGGGTGCCGGGGAGCAGCTCCAGCTTGCAAAAAGCCAAAGCGGAGGGCGCTGATATCCGCATCGTTTATTCCACGCAGGACGCATTGTCCATAGCTAAAGATAATCCTGAAAAGTCGGTGGTGTTTATCGGCATCGGCTTTGAGACCACGGCGCCGACAGTAGCGGCGTCGATTCTACAGGCGGAGCAGGAAAATATTAAGAATTACCACGTTCTTTCTCTGCACAAGGTCTGCCCGCCGATTATGAAAGCCATCCTCGACCTGGGGGAAGTGAGGCTGAACGGGATTATCTGCCCGGGGCATGTCAGCGCCGTCATCGGGTCGCGTCCCTACCGGTTTATCGCGGACGATTACCATATTGCCTGCGCGGTGTCCGGCTTCGAGCCGGTGGACATCCTGCTGGCGGTGGACCGGCTGGTGGAGCAAATCGAAGGCGATAAGCCCATGGTGGAAATCGCCTACCGGCGGGGGGTAAAGGAGGAGGGGAACCTGCCTGCTCGGCGCCTGATGGACACCGTTTTCGAAGCGGGTGAAGCGGACTGGCGCGGCATCGGGGCGGTGCCGGGCAGCGGGCTGAATATTAGAAAGAAATACGAGAGGTTCGACGCCGAAAAGAGCTTCGAGATAAAAATCGCGCCGTCCCGCGAGCCGAAGGGCTGTATTTGCGGGGCGGTGCTGCGCGGCGTAAGCACCCCCTTAGACTGCAAGCTTTTCCGCGTCAAGTGCACGCCGGAGAGTCCGGTAGGGCCGTGCATGGTATCGTCGGAGGGGAGCTGCGCGACGTACTTTCAGTACGAAGGAACAAATGGCAGGTAACAAGTAGCAAGGGATGGGAGTAGATAGAGCAAAGACAAAATCCGCCTACATCCTCCTTTACGAAAGGGGGACGAACGAGATAGGTAAATATAAAAGGGTATAAATAAGGTGGAAATTAAAATACGCCCTACCGGTGTTTTAGTGGAGGAAAACAGGATTTTGATATTAAAACAGTCCGTGTCCGAGACCAGAAAATGGTCGCTGCCGGGAGGCGCGCTTGAACCGGGGGAGACCATCGAGCAGTGCCTCATCCGCGAGATGAAAGAGGAAACCGGTCTCGATGTCAAGGTAAAAGAACTGCTCTATATTTGTGACCGGTATCGAGGTATGAACGTTCATATCGTTCATATGTCATTCCTGTTGGAGCGAACCGGCAGAAAACCAGGGGAGTTCGGATGGACCAATGACGACCCGAACCCAACGAGTTCATCTATGAAGACACGGCAAATCAAAATGACACCAATCGATGAACTCACCGATTATGGTTTTTCACCCACGTTTCAACAGCTCGTTAAGGCAGGTTTCCCGGGACGCGGCAGTTATAAAGGGGACTATCATACTTTTTATGGAGAACCGCCACCAAATGAAAGAGGATAAAATCCTGCTGGCGCACGGCAGCGGCGGCAAGCTGATGCACGACCTGATTGAGAGCTTCCTGCCCGACCTCGCCAACCCCATCCTCGAAAAGATGGAGGACTCGGCGGTCTTTGACTTTGAGGGCAGGCTGGCCTTTACCACGGACAGCTATACGGTCAACCCGATATTTTTCCCGGGCGGGGACATCGGCAGGCTGGCGGTCTGCGGCACGGTCA
>JAFGOC010000010.1 GCA_016926705.1 Dehalococcoidales bacterium
CCGCCGCCACCCAGACCAATTACTTTAATCTTAGCGGGATTAGCAACGAAACTTGTTCTTGCCATATCCTCCTCCTTTTGTTTTTGTATAAATGAATTTTTTAGCGGAACAGATTCTTAAGCTGCGACGCTAATCTAAATATCGCTCCGGCGAACCTGCCGGGTTTCCATTGTTTTTTACCCTGGTGCTTGTTGCCCCATAGTAGCAGACCGACACTGGTGGCGTAAGCCGGGTCCTGAAGCATATCCCCGATGCCGTACAGGTTGCCGGGAATACCCACTCTTACCGGCATGTCGAGGAGTTCTCTGCCAAGTGTGGCCATACCGGCGAGATTGGAGCTGCCGCCGGTAAGCACGAGCCCGGAAGGAGCGATTTCTTCATAACTCGAGCTGGGCATTTCCAGGACAATAAGCTTCAGGATTTCTTCGACTCTGGCGCGGATGATTTCGCAAAGGTCCTGGTAGGAAACGCCGTGGCCGTCTTTTGAGATGGCCGGTGCCGTGTCTTCCTTGCCCTCGTAGACGGGCATCACGCTGCCGTACTTTTTCTTCATTTCCTCGGCGATTTCAAACGGCAGACCTAGACCGATGGCGACATCACGCGTCAACTGGTAGCCGGCAACCGGCAGAATCGATGTATGCCAGATGCTGCCTTCGCGGAAAATAGCCACGTCTGTAGTGCCGCCGCCAACATCCGCCATGATAACGCCTACTTGCCTTTCGTCTTCAGAGAGAACTGCTTCACTGCTAGCCAGGGGTTCCAGGACGAGGTCCTCGATTTCTATGCCGAGGCTGCGGATGCATTTAACGAGATTCTGAATGGAGGTTACCGCCGCGGTGATAACGTGAGTTTCCACGTCGAGGCGGAAGCCGTGCATACCGACAGGGTTCTTGATGCCGGCTTGGCCGTCAACCGCATAATGGCGGGGGATGATGTGAAGCAATTTTCTATCAGCTGGGGTCTTGAGACTCTGGGCAGTAGTCAGGACGCGTTTCAGGTCGTCAGGGCGTACGACGCGGTCGTTACGCGTGATGGCAACTACGCCGTGGTTGTTATTAGAGGAAACATGCCGGCCGGTAACCCCTACATAAGCCGACTCCACCCGGTAGTTGCTGGTCTGCTCCGCTTTTCTCACCGAATCGCGGATTGACTCTTTGGCTTCATTGATATTTACCACCAGCCCTTTGTGAAGGCCTTTAGACGGCGAGATGCCGACACCGACAATACGTGGGGCGGCATCGGAAATATCTGCCAGTATAGTGCAAATCTTGGTAGTGCCAACATCAATTGAAGCTAAAATATTACGTTTTTTCATCTGCCCTCCTTAGTAACTGGATGAAATTAAGCTCTGCTGTTACCCAGTTATTACATATTAAGGACCTCCTTTCGGAATCTCTTTCTAGCATCAAGCGGCTAAAAAGACCGTCCTGATTTTCTGCAGCAGGACCGGCCTCCGCCAGCCTCTGGTTCTAACGATAGTAGAAAACACAGGCTCGTCGATAACCTCGCAGCAGTCATCCTGTTCGGTAATACGTTCCGCCGCCCTTAATCTGGCGCTGCGGCTGCGTGGATTACTTTTAACCTCGACTGCCGATGGTGTGATTACCTTTTTATTAATAAGTCTTAAGCTGGCCGTGTGGTCGCATACACAGGTCGGGGTGCTGGGGGGGCATATACAGTCCCTGGATTCCGTCCGCATGAACTGCTTGACAATCCGGTCTTCCAGGGAATGGTAGCTTATGACCACCAGCCGGCCTTCATAGCCCAGCAAATCGACAGCCTGCCTCAAGGCCGATTCTAGGTTCTCAAGCTCATGATTGACGGCGATGCGCAGCGCCTGGAAAGTCCTAGTGGCAGGGTGAATCTTGCCCCGCCGCCCGATTGTCTTTTCTATCACCGAGGCCAGCTGGCGTGTGGTCTTAAAGGGGCGTTCGTCGACGATGTTGCGGGCGATGCGGTTGCTATAACTTTCCTCGCCGTAGGTCTTGATAATCCGGGCAAGTTTCGCTTCGGAGGCAGCGTTCACGATATCGGCAGCGCTTACCTTCTGGTCGGGACTGAAGCGCATGTCCAGCGGGGCATCCTGCTGGAAACTGAAGCCGCGGCCGGCGTTGTTCAACTGTAATGATGAAAGGCCCAGGTCGAATAAAATGCCGTGCACGGGGAAGAAGTCATATTTAAGACAGATAGCCTGCAAATCGGCGAAGTTGCCGTTTACCAGCAGGGCGGAGTCTCTATAATTCTGAAGCCGCTCCCGGGCGGCTTCAAGGGCTTTGGGGTCGGCATCGATGCCGAGTAGCTGGCCGCCTGGGGAACTCTTATCGAGGATGGCGGTTGCATGGCCTGCTCCTCCTAGCGTACAGTCGATATACCGGCCGCCCGGCTGGACGGCCAGTGCCTGCAACGCTTCCGATAGTAATACCGGAGTATGGCTGGGAGCCGATTTATTACTCATTTTCTTTTTATTTAGTCGTTACTTTCCAGGCTTTCAATAATCTGCCATGCCTGTTCTTGGCTGGAGACCTTTTCTTCCTCCCAGAGCGCCTTGTTCCAGATTTCAAAATAGGTGTTCGAACCCGCCACAACGACATCCTCGGCTATCTGCGCGTGCTCGCGGAGGGGGGCCGGGATAGCGATGCGGCCCTGCTGGTCGGTTCTGGTGCTGAAGGCGGTCGCGAATAGGGCGCGACTTAGCTTGCGCATCTTGCTGCGGGAAAGCGGGCTGTTGGTGAGGCTGGTAGACAGCTTTTTCCACTCCGGTACCGTATAAGCGGTAATGCAGGCTTCGGCACCGGGTGTTAGAATAACGCCGTCTTTCAGGTAGTTACGGAATTTGGGAGGAATTGGTACCCGACTTTTTTCATCGACCTTGTAGTCAAATTCTCCGTAAAACATTTTCTCCTACTTATAACCCTATCTCCCCACTATTCACCACAATTTACCATTTTATAACACATGCACTACTATTTGTCAAGTATTTTAATAGGAATATTTATAATATTTGGCATTTGTGACGAATCTGTGACGTCTTGGGGTTGATTACAGGGCATAAAACAGATCGATTGAATATATTGGCAGTGGGGGAAAGTGGGAGAAATCCAGCGGTGAGAAAATGAAAGACGATACACTAACGCCCCGCCACTTCCACCGTAATCCTGATATATGGTAAAATATAATTTGTTTTGTGAGTGTAGCGATGTTTAAAACAGGCGTACTTACTATCAGTGATAAAGGCTCGAAAGGGCAGCGTGAGGATAAAAGCGGTCCTGTCATCAGGGAAAGCGTAGCGATGATGAACGGCAGGGTGGTGAAGTATGAAATCGTGCCGGATAATAAAGAGACCATCGCCGCCAAATTATGTGATTGGGCTGATGGCGGCGAACTTGACATTGTCCTGACCACCGGCGGTACAGGACTGGCCGAGAGGGACATTACACCCGAAGCCACGCTATCGGTCGTCGACCGGGAGGTGCCTGGTATCGCCGAGGCGATGCGGATAAAATCACTGGATAAAACACCGACGGCGATGTTGAGTCGGGCGGTGGCGGGGCAGCGTGGCCGGTGCCTTATCATCAACCTGCCGGGCAGTCCCAAAGCGGTGAAGGAATGCCTTGAGGTCATCATGCCGGCGCTGCCGCACGCGGTGGAAATAATCAGGGGAGAGGTAACGGAGCATTCGTTGCAGGATGCCGGGATACAGTAGAAAAAATGCGTATCGATATTTTGACCATATTCCCGCAGATGTTCGAGGTGCCGTTCGGTGCCGGCATTTTCAAGCGGGCTATCGAAAACGGGCTGGTGACAATTAACCCGGTGAATATACGCGACTATACCCATGACAAGCACCATACCACCGACGATTATCCTTATGGCGGAGGCGCCGGCATGGTTATGAAGCCGGAGCCTATCTTCGAGGCGGTGGAAGCTATAAAAGAAGGACTGGACGATAAAAATATCGACCTGCCGGTAGTGCTGCTTTCGCCGCAGGGCAGACTCTTCTCGCATCAGGTCGCCTGGGAATTGGTGCAGCATTCTCACATCGTCCTGATATGCGGCCATTATGAAGGTGTCGATGAGCGGGTCGCCGAGTACCTGGCTACGGACGTCATCAGCATCGGCGACTATGTTCTGACCGGCGGGGAGTTGCCGGCGATGGTGGTGGCGGATGCCGTGCTGCGGCTGGTGCCGGGGGTGCTGGGCTCGGAGGAATCGCCCCTGGAAGACTCTCATGCGGGGGGACTTTTAGAGTATCCGCAGTACACACGGCCGGCGGACTTCCGCGGCTGGAAGGTGCCGGAAATATTGCTTTCCGGTAATCACGCGCAGATAGCCAAGTGGCGGCGCGAACAGATTATCAAGAGGACGTTGGAAAAACGACCGGAACTGCTGGATAAAGCGGAATTGGGATTAGAAGATAAAAAACTGGTAAAACGCATCATGCATGCCAATAATAATATAGATAGGGAGTCTTAACATGGATGTTTCATCACTCGTTGAAGTCAAAAAGAAAGCCAAAATGCCCGCTTTCGTCCCCGGTGACACGGTACGGGTTCATACCAAGATAGTCGAGGGCGACAAGGAAAGGATACAGGTCTTCCAGGGCGTGGTAATTAAAATCAAGCACGGGGGCAACGGCGCCGCATATACAGTCAGGCATATCGCCTACGGCATCGGCGTGGAGCGGACCTTCCCGATGAATTCCCCGCTGGTGGAAAAGGTGGAAGTGGTGCGGCATGGCAAGGTACGCCGGTCGCGACTTTACTACCTGCGCAAGCTTAGCGGTAAAGAAGCCCGCCGCAAGATTAAACATGTTGAAAAAGCAGCCGCCCAGGTGGGTGAGGAACTGCTTCAGGAACAGCCGGAGGAAGAAATCGAGCCTATCATGGATGAAGAGGCGGTAGCGGCAGCGGAAGCTGCGGAAGCAGAAAAAGAGGCCGAGGCAAAAGCGGTAGAACCCGTCGCAGCTGAAAAGACTCCCGAGAAAGCTAAGCAAGAGGAGCAAGCAGCGGTCGCTGAAGAGCCTGTAGTAAAAGTGCCGGTGGCGGAGAAAGAAACAGAGCCGGTAGGACGGTTGCCAGCGGCGGAAAAGGAAGAAGCACCAGCCGCGGAAGAAGAAGTTACCATTGGAAAACCAGTAGAAGAAGCCCCAGTAACAGAAGATGCCCTGGTGGCAGGAAAAGAAGAAGCAGTAGTGGAAGAACCGGCGGAACAGCCTGTGGAGGAACCTGCTGAAGAGCCCACCGCGCCGACTGAAGATAAGAAAGAAGAAAATCCTCAATCCTGATTTATAGATAATACTTTACTAATAGGTCTAGTCTGAACATCCTCTGGAGGCTGGGATGAAATACGCCGAGGTAAGCGTCAATTCGCCGGTAGCCCAGCGCCGGACTTTCAGCTATGCTATTTCCTCCGGGCTTCATGTTAGCGTAGGACAGGCGGTGCTTGTCCCTTTCGGGGAAAAAGTCCTGCAGGGGGTCGTTCTTGAGATTAGCCCCGTCCCTGGTGTCGAGGACACCCGCGAAATCCTAGATGTTCTTGAGCCGGAGCCAGTTTTATCATCAAATCAGATACAACTGGCCCGCTGGATAAGCGATTACTACCTGGCGCCGCTTTTCAACGCAGTAGCCCTGATGTTGCCACCGGCCTTCGAGCGTAAGGGCCTGACATTAATCAGTCCGGCTGCTCCGGATGTGGATATCGACTCACTTGATGATGAATATAAAAAGGTAATGAAGCTTGCTGTGGATAAGGGCAGGGTGGAGCTCAAGCAGGTGGAGAAGGCGTTGGGCAAGAAAAATGCCGCAGCCGTCGTTCTGCAAATGTTAAGGCAGGGGCTCATCAAAAGGAGTTACGAGCTGGAGCCGGTCAGGGTAAAGCCCAAGCACGATTTATATATCAGCCTCACAGACGAGACCACGGATAATTCTAAGTTTTCACCGAAACAGGCAGTGCTCTATGATTTTCTAAAGGGGCAAACAAGTCCTGTTCCTTGGGCGGAAGCCAAGAAGGAGACCGGATGCAGCAAGTCCGTTGCCAACGCCCTGGAAAGCCGCGGGCTGGTGAAATTTGAAAAAGTCGAGGTGAGGCGCGAACCGGCATCCTATAAGAATATTGCCCCATCCACTCCTTTTAAACTTTCTGCCGACCAGCAGAATGCTTTTAATGCCATAAAGTCAGAGTTGAGTCGGGCAAGCGGGGGCGATATATCAGCGCGGGTCTTCATGCTTCGCGGCGTCACCGGCAGCGGCAAGACCGAAATTTATCTGCAGTCGCTGGCCGGGGCTGTCAAGAGGGGAAAGAAGGGCATCGTGCTGGTGCCGGAAATTTCCCTGACGTCGCAGACCATCGAGCGGTTTGCGTCGCGTTTCCCGGGTCGGGTGGGCGTGCTGCACAGCCGGCTTACCACAGGCGAGCAGTTCGACGAGTGGCGTCGTATTAAAAACGGGGAATGCGACGTCGTAATAGGGTCACGCAGCGCGATTTTTGCCCCACAGCCCGACCTGGGCTTGATTATCATTGATGAAGAGCACGAATGGACCTACAAGCAGGAAAATGCTCCGCATTATCACGCGCGCGCTGCGGCTATCAAGCTGGCGGAGCTAACCGGAGCGGTTGTGGTGCTCGGCAGCGCTACACCGGATGTGGAAACATATTATAAAGCAAAGAACGGACAATACAGATTACTAGAGCTGCCGCAGCGGGTCGTCCCCACTGTGGGTGGGGCCCTGCCGCAGGTAGAAGTGGTTGACATGAGGGAAGAGCTGAAGGCAGGCAACCGCAATATCTTCAGTCGGTCGCTGGCGCAGTCCGTCAACCGCGCGGTTAACGCTGGGGAGCAGGTGATTCTTTTCTTAAACCGGAGGGGCGGGTCGTATTATATACAGTGCCGGCGGTGCGGGTTCGTCCTGCGCTGCCGTCGCTGCGATGTGCCGCTGGCGCACCATATTACCGAAGATGTCCTGACCTGCCACCAGTGCAACTACCGGATGCCGGTGCCGCAGGCGTGTCCTAATTGCGGCAACCGCCAGCTTAAATTCCTTGGGACCGGCACGCAAAAGCTGGAGCAGGAAGTAAAATTAACTTTTCCGCGGGCGCGTCAGCTCCGCTGGGACAGCGATGCCGCTACCGGCAGGACATCTGACGAGGATATTTTACACAAGTTCAGAGGCAAACAGGCAGAGATTCTCATCGGTACGCAGATGATAGCCAAGGGACTGGACATACCCTCGGTGACGCTGGTGGGGGTGGTCAACGCCGATACCAGCCTCAATCTGCCCGACTTCCGGGCCGGCGAGCGGACGTTCCAGCTTTTAAGCCAGGTCGCCGGCCGGGCGGGCAGGGGCGAGGCGGGAGGAAAGGTCATCATACAGACTTTTTCGCCGCAACATTACGCTATCAAGGCGGCGGCCCAACATGACTACGCTTCTTTTTACGAGCAGGAGATTGAATACCGGAAACAGCTCCATAACCCCCCGTTTACGCAGCTGGCGAAGTTAAGCTTTATGCACACTAATGACGCCGTCTGCCAGCGCAAAGCGGAGGAGATGAAACGGACGCTTATTGAGGAAAGCCAGGCTGGGGGCATCGGGGGGATAAGTATTATCGGGCCGGCGCCAGCCTTTATACACCGCCTGCGGGGCAGGTACCGCTGGCAGTTGATTCTGCGAGGTCAGAATCTTACGGCGCTGCTCTCCGGAATTACGTTCGGGCAGGGCTGGGCGGTAGATATTGACCCGGTGAGTCTCATTCGGTAAACTTAGATTAGGATAGTTCTAATATATAAAATAAGGAAGCGATATGGCGGTTTTACCTATCAGGACGGTGCCCGACCCTGTACTGCGGCAGAAGACCAAGAAGGTCAGCAGTATTGATAAGTCGGTAAAAAAGCTCGTTGCCGATATGAGGGAAACGATGCATGCCGAACCCGGGCGGGTAGGGCTGGCCGCGCCGCAGGTGGGGGTATCTTTGCGGGTAACTGTTATCGGTCTGCCCGAAGAGGAAGATATTATACTGATTAACGGGGAAATCGTTAAGCGTAAGGGAAAGCGGCTGGTCAACGAGGGCTGCTTGAGTGTCCCGGGCTACGTCGGCGAGTTATACCGGGCGGAGACAGTGACGGCAAAGGGGCTGGATATCAAGGGGAAGGGAATCCGCATCAAGGCGGAAGGACTGCTGGCCCAGGCGCTGGAACATGAAATTGACCATCTTAACGGCACTCTTTATATCGACCACCTTGAAAGCCCTGACGCGCTGCGTAAAATTCAACCTGAGGATGTAGCGATTTAACACCCGGGCAGCGGTCGGTTTCTTAAAGAGACTTATTCAAACGTCAGTCCGTTCGCGCGTTGTAAGCGGTGGATGATTTGACCAGTCTTTTTAAAGAGCGGTCTCCCTGAAAATAAAAGAGCTCGTCGAGTCTGTGTTCAGGGAAGGCCATTTTAGCGCCGACGATAAATTTCTCGTTGATGCTGCGTTTTCCCTCGCGTACGTGATACACCTGGCTGACGGATATGCCCATCGCCCCGGCGAGTTCGGTGAGGTTCTGGTATCTGCCGTTAGCCATATCAAAGACTCTTGTCTTGATTATCATAGGCACGTTACCCAGTGAATATGCCAATTGGCAATATTATAGGTATATGTAGTACATTTGTCAAGGTGTTTTAGGAATTTCTCCATCAAATAGCGCGTCTCACCGAGATCTATTATGTTTATCTTGAAAATATTTGTGCTACAATACTATAATTGGTTTTTAGAGAAATATGCCTGATAATTGGAATCCCAAACCCGGCGATAGAGTTTTCCGACCGCTTAGAATAAAGCGATTTCACCTGAAGAGGGTACTCGGCGTTCCCGCGCTTTTCAGTGCCGGCTATGGGGATGTCGGCTCGTCTATTTACTACGCCCTCGGTATTGTAGCTTTAGTAGCTCTTGGCGCAACACCGATTGCACTGGCAGCGGCGGGCATAATATACATTTTCAATGCCCTTACTTATGCCGAGGGCGGAGCGATGATACCTGAAGCTGGTGGTTCGGCCAGTTTCGCGCGTCACGGTTTTAATAATCTTGTTGGCTTTATCGCCGGATGGGCGTTAATGTTAAGTTATATTGTCACCATGGCGTTATCGGCTTATACTATACCGCCGTATCTTTCCCATTTTTGGCCTGCTCTAGACAGCACATCGTTGAGTACTGCTGTCGCCATCGGAATAATTGGCTTCTTGATGGTTATCAACGTTCTTGGCGTGAGGGAATCAACTGGTTTAAACATTTTTTTTATCTGTATTGATATCGCTACTCAAATTGCCATCGTAGTATTGGGAATTATTTTAATATTGAGTGTGAATCCCGGCGTGCTTTTTCAGAATATGTTCGGGGCCGGCAACTGGCCGAGCACACCTAATCTAATAATGGGGATAGCCATCGCGGCATTATGCTTTACCGGTGTGGAGACAGTGTCTCAACTGGCTGAAGAAACCAGAAAGCCTGCCGAAAGAATACCTCATGCCTATGTTTTAATGATTGTTGTCGTGCTGGTACTTTTCGCCGGGATTTCGCTGGTGGCGCTTTCCGCAATGACGCCGCAGGAGCTGGGAGACCCTATAAACGGATGGGCGCGGGACCCGATAGCGGGTATAGCAGCCAATCTGCCGTCAGAAACGCTAAGAAGTATATTTGAACCTCTCGTCGCAGTTCTGGCGGCCAGCATTTTGCTCACGGCAACTAATGCCGGACTACTGGGCATTTCACGTCTCACATATAACATGTCGTCACACAAGCAATTACCGGCGGCGCTCGGGAAAATCCAGTCGCGTTTCAGAACGCCTTACATTGCGATAATCCTCTTTTGCAGTATAACCATTTTACTGCTTCTGCCCGGATTTACGAACCCCGATTTCTTTGCAGACTTGGGCGCGCTTTACGTTTTCGGTTCGCTGCTTTGTTTTGCCCTCGCGCATGCTTCTATTTTAAGATTAAGGATTAAAAAGCCGGATATGCCGCGTCCTTTTAAACTGGGGTGGAATATCCGGATAAAAGATAAAGAATTACCATTTACCGCTATACTGGGCTTGCTGGCAACAACGAGTATCTGGATGGTGGTTATGGTAACACAACCTTTCAGTCGGTGGGCAGGTATAGCTTGGATGGTCGGCGGCTTTACTGTGTTCCTGATTTACCATTTTTACCAGCACTCCAAAGAAAAATCTAACAGGTTCAAAATTTAGACCGTTTGACTTTCTTCATTTAGGTATTGTAGTTTTTTAACAATAGGGTTATAATTGCCACTGTCTAATTAATTAGAGACATAGAGGTCAGTCGTGTTTAAAAAGATACTGGTGCCTGTATCCGGGACCGAGGCTGATATCGAGACAATCAAGCTGGCATGCCGCCTTGCCAAGAAAGACAAGGGCCAGGTCTGGGCGGTATCGGTGGTGACTATTAAACGTGCCCTGCCCCTGGACGCGGAAATTGATTCGGAAATTAAGAAGGCCGAGGAAATACTGGATAAAGCAGATGCCGTGGCCGGGGAAGAAGACTATGAGATCGAGACCGACGTTCTGCAGGCAAGGGAGGTAGGGCCGGCTATCGTGGACGAGGCGGTGGAGCGTGGTGTCAGCTTGATTCTTATGGGCGTTGCCTACAAGCAGCGTTTCGGGCAGTTCAGCCTGGGTAATGTCGTGCCTTACGTGTTGAAAAATTCCCCTTGCCCGGTTATACTTTACCAACAGTAGAACCTAAAAACGAAATTCAGGTAGTTGATTATGAAAGTATTGATTATGGGTTGCGGGCGTGTGGGGGCAAGACTGGCGTCTTTACTGGATGAAGACGGCCATCAGGTGACCGTGCTGGATAATGATACTTACAGTTTCCGGCGGCTGCCGCCCTCTTTCAGCGGCACTGCCCTGTATGGAAATGGCACTGATGAAGAAGCTTTGAAAAAGGCCGGAATAGAAGATGTGGACATTTTTGTGGCTTTGACGCAGGGCGATAATCGCAACGTCATGTCCTGCCAGATTGCCAAGCACGTTTTTAAGGTGCCCCGGGTGGTCTGCCGCATCTATGACCCGCTGCGCGAGGAGATGTATAACGCACTCGGGCTGGAAACTCTTAGCCCGACAAAAATTTTCGCCCAGATGTTAAGAGAGAAGATTGAGGGTGAGGGATAGACATGTATATCATTGTTGTTGGGGGAGGGCGAGTAGGTTATTACCTGCTTAAGGCTTTATTAAAAGAAGGGCACGAGGTCCTGGTTATCGAAAAGGATGCACGCGTCTGTAAAACAATCACCGACGAATTGGGCAGCGTTTGCACTCGCGGCGACGGTTGTGAAGCGGCGACGCTGGCAGATGTCGGCACCGGCCGTGCTGATATGCTCGTAGCTGTGACCGGCGATGACGAAGATAATCTGGTCGCCTGCCAGGTTGCCAAGCATAAGCATAACGTACCCCGCACCATCGCCCGCATACGCAATCCTCAGAACGCCCCACTCTTTAAAAAGCTGGGGGTTGACGTGACGGTTAATACCACGGACATCATCATCGAGGTAATCGAGCACGAAGTACCCACCCATCCTGTGACAGAGCTTTTCACCCTTGACGAACAGGGCCTGATAATTGTTGACGTTAAAATAACCGAAGAATCTGCCACGGCGGGTAAAATGGTCAAGGACCTTTCTTTACCCAAGGAAAGCAAGCTGGCATTGATAATCCCCCACGAAGGTGCCGCGCACGTGCCCGCAGCGCAAACGACGTTGCAGGTCGGCGACCAGATAATCGCCGTTACCCCTTCTCAATATAAAGAAGAACTGGAAAAAGCCTTAAGCGGCGTGTAAATACATTACTCACTTTTTAATGTCATTCCCCTGAAAACGCCTGTCTGAACAATCCCCCGCCAAGTATTGGAACTAAACCGAGTGTAGTGATGTAGTGAGAAATTCGCCGGATGGCGAAGACGATATCCCGGTTAATACGGCGTGGTTTTTTATGAAGGCAGTCAGGTATATCAACGGCTGGATAATTACCGTCATTCTACTGGTGATAATTATCGTTGTAGGTGTCGTCATTATCACCCAGAAAGCCGGTCTCGGGCAGTCACTCGATATCACTACGACGGCGGAACGGGATGTAATCGGTAGGATATTCATCGGCGGGGAAGTGAACAATCCTGGTTACTATCCGATATTCCCCGGCGATAGCATAGATGATATTATCGCGGCGGCGGGGGGACTCAAAGAAGGGGCCGGGCTGGATAGCGTAGAGCTTATTATCTGCGGTGAGAACAGCCAGGATATTCCCCAGAAAATCGATATCAATCGCGCGGAGGCCTGGCTCCTTCAGGCTTTACCAGGAGTGGGCGAGGTCAAGGCGCAGGCAATTATCGAGTACCGTCAGCAGCACGGCTTATTCCGCGACATCAACGAGATGAAGAACGTACCGGGCTTCGGCGATATAAGCTTTGAAAATATCAAGGATTTCATTACCGTGAACGACTGATTTCAGAGTGGGGTCTTGTGTTACTGATATTTCTTAGCGTGGTGTGGGTGATGGGGATTTATGTCGGCTCTCTGCTGGAGCTGCCGACGCTGTTATGCTTGTTCGGGCTTGTCCCGCTCCTGCTGTTATTTTTCATGCGGCGCCAGTGGAAGAAGATAGTCTTAGCCGGACTGGGTATTTTACTTTTCGTAGGAGCGGCCGTTTATTCTTACGGCAGTCTTTATACCGTCGATGAAGGACGGGTCCATTATTATAACGATATCGGCACTTACGAGATAAAAGGTATAATAACGGGCGACCCTGATATCAGGGATAAAAGCACCCGCCTGACCGTGGCCGCGGAAGAGATATATCTGGAGTCGGGCTGGCGGGAGGTGGATGGGACGGTGCTGGTGACGGTGCCGCGGTATCCCGAATATGATTACGGCGACTTTTTACATATTACAGGGGAGGTGCAAACACCACCCCGACTGGGAGATTTCGATTACAAGGGATACCTGGCGCACCAGGGCATTTACACCACTCTATATTATCCGAGAGTGCAGGTGCTGGAGGACGGGCACGGCTTCCCGCTTTTGGCCTGGATTTATGATTTGCGGCAGGATATGGCAACGACGCTGGCGGAGGTACTGCCCGAGCCTCAAGCGTCGCTGGCGCAGGGGATTTTACTGGGGTTACGGGGCAATATTCCGGATGACCTGCGCACTGATTTTACCCATAGCGGCACGTCTCACATCCTGGCGATATCTGGTATTAACCTGGGAATCATGGCTGGCCTGCTGGTGAGTTTCGGGCTCTGGCTTTTTGGCAGGAGACATTATCTCTATGTTTGGCTGGCTTTTATTATCATCTGGTTTTACACCATTATTACTGGCATGAACCCGCCGGTGGTACGCGGCGCTATAATGGCCAGTATGTTTCTTTTTGGCGAGGCGCTGGGCCGGCAGCGCAGCGGCCTGGCTGCCCTTACCTTCACCGCGGCGGTCATGGTGGGCGTCAGCCCCTATATTCTGGGGGACGCGTCTTTCCAGTTGAGCTTTCTGGCCATGGCCGGACTGATTTTTATTTTCCCCGTGCTTAGAGATGCCGGCAGGCGTTTGGTTACTTCACGATTAGGGGATGAGGGACTAATAGTATCGACGCTGAACTTAATCATCGATAGTATGAGCGCCACCCTGGCGGCAATCATAGCTGTCTGGCCGCTGATTGCTTATTATTTCGGCATATTCTCGCTGGTAGGGCCTCTGGCCACCTTCTTGGTCACCCCGGTATTGCCGGTAATCATCGTTTTAGGCTCTCTCACGATGTTATTGGGTCTAGCATCGACGGCGGTGGCGCAATTCTTCGGCTGGCTGGTCTGGCCGTTCTTGTCCTACATGATACTGGTCGTCAGCGGCATGGGGTCGCCCTCGATTTCTTCGGTGGACGTGGGCTGGATAAACCCCGTATTTATCATCTGTTATTACGCGGTGCTGGCGGTCCTTATCTGGCTGCACGCTCGCTGGCAGAGGGTACGCAGCCTGTTTTCCGGCGCGGCGGGAGTCATGAAGACCGAGGCGGGTAAGGCCGGCGGTATTACGAGAGTATTAAAATGGGCTATCGCACCGCTGCTGGTAGCGGCTGTCTTGGTCACTTATACCGCGGCCACCATGCCCGACGATAATCTGCACGTCAGCTTCCTCGATGTGGGGCAGGGCGACGCCATTCTTGTTCAAAAAGGCAGCCGACAGGTGCTCATCGACGGCGGGCCCAGTCCGCAGTCGGTCGCCCTGGGGCTAAGTCGGCAGATGCCTTTCTGGGACAGGAGCATCGACCTCGTGGTATTAACGCATCCCCATGGAGACCACCTGGCCGGACTGCTGGAGGTGCTGCGTCGTTACGATGTCGGGCAGGTGCTTTACCCATCGCTTGACTATGAATCGTCGCTTTACAGAGAATGGCTTAGATATATCGGGGAGACGGGGATAGCGAGCACCGTTGCCTGTACCGGACAGCGGATTGATATGGGCGACGGCGTTATTCTGGAGGTATTGTGGCCAACGGGAAACCCCATTAGCGAATCGGACGCGGACGCCAACAGCGTCGTACTGATGCTGGAATTTAAAGAGGTAAAATTTTTACTGACCGGAGACTGCACTGGCGAGGCGGAGTGGGAACTTATCCGCGAGAGGGCGGGTGTAAACGCAACGGTAATCAAGGTTGGCCACCACGGTTCTATTACCTCAACGACTGCAGCCTTCCTGGCAGTGGTGGACCCGAGAGTGGCGGTCATCTGCGTCGGCGCCAACAATACCTACGGCCTCCCGGATGATGAGGTGATAACCAGGCTGGAGTTTAGGGTTGGGGAGGAAAACATTTACCGGACGGACCGGGACGGCACTATAACCTTTATCACCGATGGGTACAGATTGTGGGTGGAGGATAACAGATAATTATTCCTTCCTCACCAGCAGACATATATTCCTTGAAAACACCTTAATAGGAAATATATACCTGGCTTCCGGGTATGACTTAATAATTTCAAAGCCTGCCTTGCGCGCCAGATTCTCTAGCTCTCCGTAGGTGAAGAGATAATAAAAGCGGTAGAGCTTTTTGTCCCCGCTTTTCCAGGGGTGTATGTAATTCTTTTTATGGAACCAGTGTTGCGGCTGCCAGCGGTTCCAGGCGGTGATAAAGGCCTCGCCGCCGGGCTTGAGCACGCGGTAAAGCTCCTTGAGCGCCTGCATCCTGCCCTCCTTCTCCTCTATATGGTGGTAAACTGCCACGGCAATCGCGTAATCGAAGCAGCTGTTCTCGTAAGGCAATTGGCGTGCGTCAGCCTCCTGAAAATCTACTTTGAACTTATGTTTTTCCGCGTACTTTTGCGCCAGCTTGAGCACCTCGGCGGAGAAGTCAACGCCGTACAGCTCGAACGAATCTTTAAAGGGGGGGAAGTCCGGTCCGTGTGCGCAGCCGACATTAAGCAGTCTGCCATGTCCCCAGTGTTGCGACAGTTGTTCCAGTTCCGTCTGAAATCTGGAGCGCTGTCGGAAGTTATACCTGGACCACGCTATCAGGTTGTAGGTGTCCCGCGTTACTCTGGTATCCATATTGTCACTGATGCATGTGATAGGCGTTCTAACGTAAAGCTTGATACGGGGCTAATGAGATTCCTGCCTCTTGAAATATGTCTTTAATTGTTTCAATTTCTTCGTCACTCGGACCGGTACCCCATCCCACCCCGATGACGATACCAACATATTCATTGCGTTTAGGATTATCGGTGATGGTCCATATTGCAAATTGTTTGACGCGGAATGTATATTCGCTGAAACCGTCCAGTTCTAGTAGCTTTTTCAAGTCTGTGTTAATAGTTCCGGTATAAAGCTCAAACAAATCGTCCCCTGAAGGCACATCTAACTCCATATTACCACAGGCTGCGTCAACGTAGGTATATTTGATTTCGCCCGGCTCTAAAAGTATTTCTTTTAGCTTTGTGACTATCATGCTTTGGATGCCGGTTCCCCCTACGAACATTGTTCCCGGTAGGATTATGACACATAAATATCGATTGCATTTAGATGTAATTTCTACCTTTATTTCGTCAATAGTACTTCGGCCGGAAACGCTCAATTCTATAAGCCCCTGGTTTGTTGCTTCTAATAGTTCAACCTCTTCTGCCGGCTGTTCGGTTGCGGTTGGCTGTGTTGTGGTAGTTGATGATACCGTGGTAGTCGTTGTTATAGTCGTGGTGACTGGTGGCGTCTTACTTGGCGGCGTTGTTGAACTTATTGTTGTGCTTGGTGCCGACTCCCCGGAGGGTGTCTCTTCGCTATTAAGATAAACGGCAAACGAGATAGCTAATATAATAATGACTAGCGCAATAGTACCGCCACATCCAATTAGAAAAACTTTAGAAGTTTTCATTTGTAACACCTCCGCAGTTTTTCAAGTCCGTAATAGTAAAATCTGATATACTGGGAGAAGTTATTGGAATTATAATATAGAATAATATGAGGAAATTTGCAAGGACTATCTCCGGCGTGACGCCGTTGGCGGTGATGACCGCTCCCATGAAATGCCCCGGGCGCTGCCTTTATTGCCCCACCTACGAAAACGCCCCCCACAGCTACACCCCGGAGTCGCCGGCGGTGCTGCGTGCCAAACGCTTCGACTACAATGCCCGACAGCAGGTCGAAGCCAGGCTTGGCACCTTTGCGGAAATGGGCCATCCCACCGATAAAATTGAGCTGATTATCATGGGCGGTACCTTCCTGGCACAGCCCGTCGATTACCAGTACCGCTTTATCAAGGAATGCTACGATGGGCTCAACGGCGCAACAGCTGCCTCGCTGGAGGAAGCTAAGCGCCTTAACGAGACTGCCCCCAACCGCTGCACCGGACTCTGCATCGAGACGCGGCCCGACTGGTGTGGAGAGGCGGAAATAGCGCGGATGCTGGAATTCGGCACGACGCGGGTGGAACTGGGCGTTCAGACTTTAGACGATAATATTTACCGCCTGGTGAGGCGGGGACATGGCGTCGCTGAAGTGGTGAAAGCAACGGCCCTGCTGCATGAGTATGGTTTCAAAGTCTATTATCACTGGATGCCGGGTCTGCCCGGTTCGACCCCGGAAAAAGACCTGGCAATGTCGCAGCAGCTTTTCACCGACGAACACTTCAAGCCGGACGGACTCAAGCTGTATCCGACAATGGTAGTGGAGGGCACCGAGCTTGAGCGGTGGTATAAGGAGGGACGCTATCGGCCCTATGACGACGAGACCATGATAAATCTCACCGTCAGTATAAAAAGTCTGGTGCCGAAATATGTCCGGATTTCCCGCGTGCTGCGCGATATCCCCTCCAAGTTCATCGTCGGCGGACTCAAGGACTCGCTCCGCGATATCGTCCGGGAACGTATGAAACAGCAGGGCATTGAGTGCCGCTGCATACGCTGTCGCGAATACGGCCACCGTACTTATGCCGGCTGGGAGACCGGCGAACCGCGGCTGGTCAGGCTGGATTATAACGCGGCCGGCGGTAAAGAGATATTCCTGTCGTTCGAGGATGATAAAGAAACATTGTTCGGCTTGTTGCGACTCCGCATACAGTCGGGGCCCGTCCCCGCGCTGGGCGGGGAGGTAAATGGCGGCGAAGCAGTCATAAGGGAGTTGCATATCTTCGGGCCGGAAGTTCCGCTTACCGCAAAGGACTCTAGCGCCGCGCAGCATAAGGGACTGGGTAAAGCGCTGCTGCAGGAAGCGGAACGGATTGCTAAAGTAGAGTTTAATGCCGGGCGGATGGTCATCTTAAGCGGAACGGGTGCTAAGGAATATTATCGCGTCGGTGCCGGATATACCTCGCAGGGCGACTACATGGTCAAAAGCTTGTAATAGCCTAATACCTTCCTAACTCTTCTAGCCTGTCGTCGTCAATGCCGAAGTGATGGGCTATCTCGTGACGGACGACCTGCTGAATTCTGCTTGTTATCTGTTTTTCACTGCGACACGAGGCTTCGATTGGCCTCTGGAAAATCGTAATTTTATCCGGCATGACAAAACCATAGCCTTGAGTGCGTTCGGTCAGCGGCACGCCTTCATATAGCCCGAGCAGCGTTTCGTTCCTGCTCAAGCCCGAACGTCTCAGTTGCTCGGGCGTGGGTTTATCATCGACGATGATATCGATGTTTTCCAGCCTCTCGCGGATTTCCTCAGGCAGACTCTCTATAGCCCTGGCCACCAGCTGCTCGAACTGCTGCGTATCCACGATACCGCTACCCCTCCTCCAGCTGCGCTAGGTCGAATTTCATGCCGTCCCGCGCGGCGATTACCTTTACTCCCGTCCGCTGCGAGAGTTCTTCCGCGATTTTCCAGGGCTTTGCCTGCCAGACATGCATCCCGTAATGACTTAGGATAGCTACCTTGGGTCTGATTTGCGCGATAATCCGCGCTGCGTCGGGTATGGCTAAATGCTCCACCGGCGGGTGCGGCTCGGTGAATACCAGGTTGATTATCAACAGTTCGCTTTCGGCGTAGTGTTTATTGAGGTCATCAAAATAGAGCGTATCCGTGATGTAGGCAATACTGTGCCCCTGCCACCGGAACATCATGCCGTAGGTCTCCACCGGGTGCTTGTGGCGCACCGGTGTGGAAAAAGAGACGTTGCCTAGAGAATAAGACCCGCCTTCCTTTAAAACAACAACGCCTTCGAGGGATTTCTTAAGATAAGAATAAATAACCGGCTCGCCGTCCAGGGCGTCGGCGGGTGCGTAGAAAAATCCGTGGGGATGAAAGCCTCCGTTGGTCATGGCCTCGACCATTACGTTGACATCCGCCGAGTGGTCCAGGTGCCGGTGAGAAAGGATGATGGCGTCGAGTTTTTCAGCATTGAGTTTTCTTTTCGTGGATTGTACGAGGCTGCCCGGGCCGGGGTCGAGTAATATCAGGGTGTCGTCGAGGTCAAGCCATATTCCACCGGAGGCGGCAAGCTGTCGGCTGACCATGAACCGGGCGCCGGCCGTCCCCAGGAATGTTATTGTATTAGTTGTATTTTGTTTATTTTTCATGGTCTGTAACCCGGTTAAATGATAAGAGATATAACGTATTTTTACAATTGATTTGTTGCGGCAGAGCCTTTGACATTTTGATGTTCTGAAATATATACTTATATGCTATAAGCACAAAGTCCTATATCTTTAGACCTAATTTTGATATATCATATGATACACGTTTATGTAAATATAATTTGTTATAATTAGGAGGTAAAGCAAATGGAACGAAACGTTACTGCCCATCATGGAGGACATCTCGAAGCCCTGCTCAACGGTTGCCCGGACGCCATTCTGGCTATCAATGCCGGGGGTATCATCATCTTCGCCAACAAGGAAGCCTGCAAGCTTACCGAACGGGGCATGAACGAACTCATCGGCGAAAGTATCGTTGAAGTTTATGAAAATAAGGAAGCCGCGCGGGAGGCTAACCGTAAAATCTACGAGTCCGGCGGCACGATTCATGAGTTTGAAACCAAAACTAAAACAAAGTCCGGTAAACTGATTCCGGTACGCGTTTCTGCCTCCCATCTTTATGACAGCAGCGGCAAGTACATCGGCGGGGTGGGTTATTTTGCCCGGTACCGGCCGTGGAGTAGCGCTGAAGCAGAAACAAAAGCACGCCTGGACCAACTCGAAAACCAGCTGGAAGGTTTATTGATTGTTACCACTCCGATATTTGAGGTTTGTACTGGACTTTCAATGGTTGTAGTGGCCGGTGCGATTAATACCGGGCGCTTCAAGGATATCGGTGATACTATACTTGACCATATTGAGAAAATGAAAACACAGGTGATTCTCATCGACTTTTCGACGGCGGTGGTGGACACGGAGGAGGTAGCTGAACAGTTTGCCAAATTGGTGAGAACAGTTCGATTGCTCGGTGCCGACTGCATAGCCGTGGGGATGCCGGCCAGTTTTGCCAGAGCCATGGAACCTCTGCTAGAGGAGCTGGGGTCTCTCAAGACCTTTAATCGTATGAATGTTGCTTTTGAAGAAGCATTGAAAATAATAGGCAAGCAAATCGCTAAACAAGACTAGAACCAGGAGGACCGAATATTGGACAAGGTATTCCCCAGTATCGATGAAGCAATAGCCGATATTAAAGACGGTGCTATGATTGCCGTTCCGGGCTTTTTTGCCTGCGGCGTCCCCCGGGCGTTGCTTCAGGCTATTATCAAGAAGGGCACTAAAAATCTTACACTTACCTGCGGTTGCGGCCCACTGCTTGGCGCTACCGATGAGCTTAAGGCATTGGTTCAGAACGGCCAGCTTAAAAAGGTGATTGATTCTTACGGTTTATACCGCTCCGCTTCCAAGGGAATGCAGGACCCGTTCGAACAAGCGGTCAGGGCCGGGACAATAGAGTTCGAGGTCTATCCCATGGGCACGATGGCGGAGAAATACCGCGCCGGAGGCGCCGGCATACCCGCTTTTTACACCCCTACCGGCGTTGGTTCGGTAGTGGAAGAAGGCATCGTGACCAATATCGAAGCCAACCGCGGGCAAAAAGAAACGAGGATAATCAACGGCCGGAAATACGTGCTGGAGTACGCCCTGGAACCCGATTATGCCTTTGTCCATGCCTATATGGGTGATAGAGAAGGCAACCTGCGTTATGCGAAAACGGCCAGGAATTTCAACCATGTGATGGCTGCTGCCGCAAGGGTCACCATTGCCGAGGTCGAAAACCTGGTCGACAGCGGCGCGATGGATGGTGATGATGTGCATACTCCGGGCATATATGTACACCGCATGATTCAGGTACCGCGGCCTAAGTTCGCGATAACCATCGACTAGAAAGAAGGAAGTAATGGCAGAAAAGACCAAGTTAAAAGGACTATCAAGAGAGCTGATTGCTTTACGTGTGGCTAGTGCGCTGGAGGACGGGACCTATGTCAATCTCGGCATCGGGATACCCACGCTTATATCCGACTGGATTGAGGGACGCGATATTATACTGCAGTCCGAAATAGGGATGCTCAAGACCGGACCTCTGGCAACGGGGAACGCTATTGACCAGGACCTTATCAACGCCAGCTGCCAGCCGGTTACGTCGATGCTGGGCACCAGTTATTTTGATATTGCGGAATCATTCGGGATGATTCGCGGGCAGCATATCGACGTAGCAGTCATGGGTGCCCTGCAAATCAATGATAAAGGCGATTACGCGGGCTGGTCGAACCCGGCCAGGGGCCTGTTCGTGGGGAATATCGGCGGTTCGATGGACCTGTGCGCTGGTGCCAAGAAGCTTTACATCGCCATGGAGCACACCACCAGGGACGGCGACTACAAGGTCGTGAAAAACCTGTCGTATCCGGCAACCGCTCTGGGCATGGTCAGTATGCTGTTTACCGACCTCGCGGTAATCGAAATAACATCCAAGGGCCTTGTGCTGCTGGAAGTAGCCCCCGGTATCTCTGCCGAGGACGTGCAGTCCGTCACCGAGCCGAAACTGATAATCAGCAAGGACCTCCAGGAAATGCAGTTTTAATCGTTTGCTTTTCGGAACTTTCAAGGGAAGCGGAAAAGCTTCCCTTTTTTATTTTGAGTGAATATGATATGGAAAATAAAAAAGTGCATCAAAAATAAATAACAGTATAGCTAAGCTGTGTCGGCTCTGCTATAATCTACCTGTAGTCGTTTTTGGAACGAGGGTATAAAAATGGACAGGAAAATTAAAGTTGGTGTTTTAGGGGCGACGGGGATGGTGGGGCAGAATTACTTGAGACTGCTCCAGAAACATCCCTGGTTCGAGGTGGTGCATCTGGCGGCCTCGCCCAGTTCGGCCGGCAAAAAGTACGCCGATGCCGTAGCGGGACGCTGGCACATGAAGGATGATATTCCGCCGGTATATAGGGACATCATCGTAGCGGATGCTGGTCAGGTATCTAAAGCGGCCGGTAAATGCCGTCTGATATTCTCGGCGGTTGAGATGGATAAAAAAGCTATCCTGGCGCTGGAAGAAGAGTATGCCGCGGCGGGTTTTGTGGTGGTCTCCAACAACTCCGCCCACCGCGCCACCCCCGACGTGCCGGTGATGGTGCCGGAGATAAACCACAGCCACCTGGATATCATCCCGCAGCAGCGTAAGCAGCGCGGCTGGAAGGACGGATTGTTGGTAGTTAAGCCAAACTGCAGTATCCAGAGCTATATGCTGCCGATGTATGCCTTAATAAATGCAGGCTACCCGATTGATAAGATGATAGTAGCCACGATGCAGGCGGTGTCCGGCGCCGGCTATCCCGGACCGGCTTCCATCGACCTTATCGATAATGTTATGCCTACACTGGCGGGTGAAGAAGATAAGTCTGAAGTCGAACCGGCGAAGATACTGGGTAAAGTTGCGGGCGACAAAATAGTGTCTGATTTGAGTATAAAAATCTCCGCCCACTGCAATCGTGTTGCCGTTTCCGACGGGCATATCGCCTGCGTCAGCCTCAAGTTTGCCAGTAAGAAACCCGGCTTAGAAGAGATAAAAAATATCTGGCGTAATTTCTCGTCGCTGCCGCAGGAGCTGAAGCTGCCGTCTGCTCCTGTACCTCCCATTATCTACCGCGACGAGCCGGACCGCCCCCAGCCGAGCAAGGACAGGGACGCCGGCAACGGGATGGCGGTGACGTTAGGCAGGTTGCGCCCCTGCAACGTCTTCGATATCAGGTTTGTGGGACTGCACCACAATACCGTGCGCGGCGCGGCGGGTGGCTCGATACTTACCGCCGAACTGCTGGTGGCTAAAGGATATGTGAAGTAGGGACGGGCTTCAGGGGAAAAACGAGGGGCTTCTGTAAAGGAGCCCCTTTTTATCGCCCTTGTCTCGTCTGTAATGCTTCCGCTATCCCCCGAAATTCAGAGACCAGTCGCTCCAGGGAGGGAAAATGTAGCCGGGCCATCTGCTTTCCAGCGTCCTTTCTGTCAAAACGTCCGGCAGAATATGCAAATCGAGCGCCCATTGGGCATAAAGAAGAGCCCCGTAAATTATGAGTATCGCCATTACCGGTATTAAAACTTTTAACGGGAACCTGGCTATTATCAAAGCGCAAATGATGACTACGGGGAAGAGCCCCGGTAGTAAAAAGCGGTCGAAGATGACAAATCCCCCGCCCATCTTAAGTCCCGCCGTCCATTCGTAGGTCAGGTAGAGGAAGAAAACGCAGACGAACCATCCGACTAATACCAGCAGAATGTCCCAGGAAAGCTCGGAGCGGAGACTCGACCATTTGCCCTCCGGCTGGTTGCGTTTGAAGAATTTAAAGTATAACACTGCTATGAAGCTGGGTATGCCGATTATCAATAGCGGGAAACCGATGAATAAGTTCCTCGCGAATCCTTCCAGGTTATACTGCACAATCTGGAGCGGTATGGACACCCCGCTGGCATCCACTTGCCCCAGGTACTGGAAAGCGAATTTTATGGGGTAGGGCGAATAGGAATAACTGTATTTCAGGGGAGAACCGAAAACGAAATAATCATAAAGTAAAAGCGCCAGCACAGGCAGGCCGATTCCCAGCACCAGCGGGATTATCTCCCGTATAACCCCGATTGTTTGTCGTTTGCGCCAGGCAATAAATCTTGTCACGACCAGATGCAGGAACACTATCATCGCTATCGGCAGGTTGGTATAGCGCGCCACCAC
>JAFGOC010000106.1 GCA_016926705.1 Dehalococcoidales bacterium
CGCGCCCGACTCTGCGTAACGTGGGTGTAAATCTGTGTCGAAGCAAGGTCGGCGTGCCCCAGGAGTTCCTGCACAACCTTGAGGTCGGCCCCTCCGTCCAGCAGGTGCGTGGCGAACGTATGTCTTAATATGTGGGGATGCACGCTCTTATTGATATTCTTCGAGTATTTATGCAGGATTTTCTGCACGCGGCGTACCAGTATCCTCTCCCCGTACCTGTTAACGAACAGGGCATTGTTCCTCTTGCCACCGAGCAGCTCTTTCCTGCCACTATTAATATAGGTATCAAGCGCTTCGGCGGCCGGCATGCCGATGAGCACCACCCGCTCTTTAGAGCCCTTGCCCCATACCCTGATTTCGTTGGTGGACAGGTTCACCTCGTCGACGTTCATGTTTACCAGCTCGCTAACGCGCAGGCCGGAGGCATAAAGCAGCTCCAGCAGGGCACGGTCGCGCTGCCCTTGCGGCTGTGAGACATCAGGCGATTCCACCAGTCTTTTGGCTTCATCCTGCGTCAGGAATTCAGGCAGGCGCCTGTCCAGCCGGGGCGATACCGTGGTGGCCGCGGGACTCGCCGAGACCAGCTCCTCGCGCATCAGGTAACGGTAGAACGACCTGATGGCGGAGAGCTTCCTGGCGATGCTCGACTTGGCAAAACCTTTACGCATCAGCTCGGCCAGGTAGGCGCGCAACGTCTGCTTATCGACTTTCTTAAGCGTATCGATGCCGCTTTCGCTGACAAAGGTAAAGAACTCCAGCAAGTCCCGGGTATAGTTGCGCATCGTGTAAGCGGACACGTTTTTCTCCGCTTCTAGGTAGGCGATATATTTATTGAATACTTCCTGCATATCTAATTCTCTTTTAACTTTGACTCTTGTTGATCATATCTATATGCCTCAATATTACATACTGTGCCAATGCTTGTTTGTCTTTTAGTTCACAATAATCAATAGTCCGTGGTATGGTAGTCTTCCCATGAGCAGCCATCTTATCTCGAGTTTTTTGCATATCCATCAACTTTTTAATAAATTTTTCCCTCCCTGGCTTCATCCCATAAAGGCTATAACCTATTTCCTCATCAGGATCTAAACCGGCATTATTTAGTTTCGTTCTTATTTTTTTCTTGTCTTTGGGAGGTTCTCCTATTATCGCTTCGATTGCTTTAAACGCATTTTGGTAGGCTGTTTCTATTTTTGCTCTTTGTGTTTGCGAAAATGGAATATCAGAATCTTGACACACAATCTCAAACACATCATCATCAGGCACCCATGCCTGCATAATGCTTTCTCTATAAAAATTCGCTGCATCCATGATAGAACTACTCTGTATCATAACTGGAATTATCTGCCAAACAAAATCTAGAACTTGACTTGGGACACCTATTCCTTGTGTTGCTCTAAAGTATAGTTCGCTTCCTACGCCATTGTTGCCGATTACATCTTGAAGTTTAATAATTCTATTTTTCTTTATTTTATCTTCAGAAATACAAATCGCTGTAGGAACTTCTTCTTTAACGACATTATATGCTACTGCGAGTGAACACATAACTCCATCTGCGAACTTTTGAGCGAAATTATCGTCCTTAATTCCGTTTTTAATATAGAATATAAATCTATTATCATATCCAAATGATTCATGTACTTTTCGAATTCTGGTTTCCTCCGTCAAAAATATCCTTTTTAGTTTAATTCCTATTCTGGGGAGATTTATATCTTCTATGCTCTCCGCTAGGGTAAGTTCTATTTCAGAAGAAATAGATTTTATTGGATACATTAAACCTGTTAAAAAATATACCCATTTTCTAGTGTTCATTGCTCTTAAGTCATCTATTTAGTTTATCCAACCTTAGTCCTTACTATCCTCCACCTTCCCCTTATATCCGCACTTAACGCACCACGCCTGCTTGCCGTGCTGTGTCAGCAAACTTCCGCACTGCGGGCAGGGCAGGGGGAGGGGTTTAAAATTGGTGAGGAACTTGCAGTCGGGGTAGCCGGTGCACCCGTAGAAAGTGCGCCCCTTCTTGTTCACCCTCTGGATGAGGTCTTTGCCGCACTCCGGGCATTTAGCTCCCACCACCTTAACCTGGAACGACTGCGTGTATTTGCACTCCGGGTAGCCGCTGCAGGCAACGAACTTCCCGAAGCGTCCCGTCTTGATTAACAGCGGCTTACCGCACCTGGGGCACATTTCGCCGGTGGGCTCGTCGGCCAGCTTCACCTTCTCCGCCGTCTGCACGGCTTTTTGCAGGTCTTTCTCGAAGGGCACATAAAAGTCCTTAATTACGCCCGGCCATTTGCGCTCGCTGCCGGCGATATCGTCGAGTTCTTCTTCCATCCTGGCGGTAAACTGGACATTGATGATATGCGGGAAATGCTGCACGAGCAGGTCGTTGGTGGCAAACCCGACCTCGGTAGGCTGGAACGCACCGCCGACCTTATTGATATAGCCCCGCTCCTGGATGGTGGAAATCGTGGGCGCGTAGGTGCTGGGCCGCCCGATGCCGTTCTGCTCCAGCGTCTTTACCAGCGTGGCCTCGGTGTAGCGGGGGGGCGGCTGGGTGAAACACTGCTCCGGGTAAACGCCGATGAAGTTAAGAGGGTCGCCCTTAGCCAGCGGGGGCAGTTTCACCTTTTTTTCTTCCTCGACATCGTCCCTGCTCTCGCTGTAGAGGGTAATAAAGCCGGGGAAGATATTCACCGATGCGGCTGTCCGTAACAGGTAATCCTGCTGGTTTTTAGCTTCAATATCTACTGTCGTGTTATCGTAGATGGCCGCCGCCATCTGGCTGGCCACCATGCGCTTCCATATAAGGTCGTAGAGCCGGTACTGCAGGGTGCTCAAGTATTTTTTTATTTTAGCCGGCTCACGCCGTATCCGGGTGGGGCGGATGGCCTCGTGGGCTTCCTGCGCACCTTTGGCGCGGGATTTAAAGTAGCGCGGCCTAGGGGGCAGATATTTTGCGCCGTATGTTTCTTTTATATACGCCGCAGCCTCGGTAATAGCCGACGACGTCACGTAAGTGGAGTCGGTGCGCATGTAGGTTATCAGACCCACGTTGCCTTCCTCGCCGACGGGCAAGCCTTCATACAGCTGCTGTGCGATGGCCATTGTCTGCTTGGCGGTGAAACGGAGCTTACGCCAGGCTTCCTGCTGGAGGGTGCTGGTGGTAAAGGGGGGCGCCGGCTGCCGCATTGCTTTTTTCGCGGTCACTTTCAGCACGCTGTAAGCCGCTTTTTCCAGCTCTCTTTTTAAGCCGTCGGCTTCTTTCTGTGTGTGGACATCTATTTTCTTGCCGCCGGCCAGTCCTATCAGGGTCGCCCGGAAAGACGGCTTTTCCGTCTTCTTGCTTAACTCGACCTCGATTACCCAGTATTCCTCGGCTTTGAACGACTGTATTTCACGCTCGCGGTCGACGATTATTTTCACCGCCACCGACTGCACCCTGCCGGCGGAAAGGCGTTTCCTGACCTTTTTCCAGAGCAGGGGACTGATTTTGTAGCCCACCAGCCTGTCCAGGATACGTCGCGCCTGCTGGGCATCCACGAGCTGCATATTGATAGCGCGGGGGCTGCGGAAGGCTTCTCTAACCGCCTGTTCCGTTATCTCGCGGAATACCACCCGCTGAAAAGACTGTTTTTTGTCCCCGGCCACTTCTGCAAGGTGCCAGGCAATCGCCTCACCTTCGCGGTCGGGGTCGGTAGCAAGGAAGACAGTCGCCGCATTATTCGCGGCTTGCTTGAGCTCGTTAACCAGCTTTGTCTTGGCTTTAGGCACCACATACCTGGGTTTGAAATCATGCTCAATATCCACGCCCATCTGTCCGCGGGGCAGGTCCCTCACGTGACCGAGCGAGGCCTTAATGCTGTAGCCTTTGCCGAGAATTTTACCCAGTGTTCTCGATTTTGCCGGCGATTCCACGATAACAAGTTTATTGCTCATATATTAATCAACTCTCACTCTATATTCCTGACGCATTTCACGCGAAAGCACGTAATTCATCGTGCCTACCTGCTTGACCAGTCCCTTGAGTTCCATCATCGCCAGCGTGCTGCTGACGGTAGCCGCAGGGAGGCCGCTCTTGCGGCACACCTCGTCAATGTGCGAAGGTTCGGCACTTAGCTGCTTGATAAGCATGGTCTCTGTCTCCGTTTCCGGCAAGACCTCGCTCATCTCGATTTGCCGGGCGACCGTCGTCAGGTTCAGCTCTTCCAAAATATCCGTGCAGGTGCGGACTAGCTTGGCCTCGCCCATCTGGATAATACGGTTCGTCCCGCGGCTGGCCGGGGATAGAATACTGCCGGGAACAGCGAAGACCTCTCTGTCCTGTTCCAGGGCATCGCGGGCGGTAATCATGGCGCCGCTGTCCTCGTCCGCCTCCGTGACCAGCACACCCAGGCTTAGACCGCTTAAAATCCGGTTGCGCCGGGGGAAATTCTCGGCGCGGGGCTTCATGCCCAGGGGGTATTCGCTTAATACCGCGCCGTTCTCCATGATATCCCGCGCCAGCTTTTGGTTCTCCGCCGGATAAATGATATCCAGTCCGCTGGCGAATACCGCTACCGTCCTGCCGCCAGCCTCCAGGGCGCTGCGGTGGGCAACGGTATCGATGCCTTTAGCCAGCCCGCTGACAATGGTTATTTTATTCCTGGCAAGGTCGGTGGTAATCTCCTCGGTGACCTGTTTACCGTAAACGGTGGCGCGCCGCGTGCCGACCACCGCCAGGCACCACTCATCACCGGCAAGCAAGGCTCCCTTTACATAGAGTATCGGAGGATAATCATAAATTTCCTTAAGCCGTTTGGGGTATTCCGCATCGTTGCAGGTGATGACGTTGACTTTGCAGCGATGAAGTTTCTCCATCTCCGTATCGGGGTCGATTTTGTCCCGCCACTGCTCGATGGAGCGCAGGGCAGGGGAGTCCAGTCCGGCCCTTTTAAGCTCTCCCAGCGGGGCCTTCCAGGCGGGCTCCAGGCCTTCAAAATGTCTCTCTAAAAGCCCGAGCCTGACCCGCCCGATGCCGGGGATGTTGTTGAAACCAACCCAGTATTTAACGTCTTTGTTCAAGGTAATTAAATTCTAGCACAGGGTTGATATGATAACAAAATAACCTCACAAACTCCTCAACTCTACTTTACACGTATCTATTTTATATGCCAAGATGTGCAGAGAATCGCAGCATACGGCGAGGAAAATTAAAGTTAAAACCACCAGGCGAGGTGCGATATGAAAGACAAACAGAAAATCCAAGACGAATCATCATCACAGAACGGAACCCTGATAGACGAGGAAAAGACCGAAGACATCGCCGAGCAGATACAGGACCTGGTCGAGAAAGACAACCAGCCGGCAGCGATTAAGCTGTTCAGCCAGCTACGTCCGGGCGACCAGGGCGAGGTCATGGAGGACCTCCCGCTCGATACGCAGCAGGAAATACTGACGGCGTTGCCTCCCGAGGAAGCGGCAGAAATTCTGGAGCACCTAGAGCCCAAGGACGCCGCCGAGGTCATCGAAGGGGTGGATTCCTCGGTACTATCCGACATCCTGGACGAAGCCGATTCAGACGTAGCGGCAGATATTCTGCGACAGCTTCCCGAAGAACATGCGCTGGACGTAATCGGCGAGATGGAGGAGGCCGCGGAGGTTATCCCCGTTCTGCAATATGCCGACGACACCGCCGGCGGCCGTATGGTCGTCGAGTATGTATCCGTCAAAGACGACGCCACCGCAGCCGATGCCCTGGAGATGCTGCGCCAGCAGGAACCGGAGCAGGTAAAAGACATCCGCTCCGTATTCGTTACCGATGCCGAAGGGCGGCTGGCAGGGGAATTGAGTATTGCCCGTCTTGCCCTCGCGAAGCCAAAAACCATGGTCAGGAATATTATGGAAACGGACATCGTATCCGTTAAAGTTGACACCAACCAGGAAGAATGCGCCCGCGTTATGGAACGCTATAACATCGACGAGCTTCCCGTCGTTGACGCCGTCGGGCATCTTGTCGGTGTTATCATGAGCGAAGACATCATCGACGTCATCGAAGAGGAAGCCACCGAGGACATTTATAAGATGGCCGGTATCCCCGGCGAACGCGTCTTCGGGTCTTTATTCCTTTCCATGCGCAACCGACTTCCCTGGCTGTCCATAAACCTGGTTACCACCTTTCTGGCGGCGCTGGTAATCAGCATCTTCGAGTCCACCATAGCCCAGCTGGTGACTCTGGCTGTCTTTCTGCCGATTGTCGCCGGCCAGGGAGGAATCGGCGGAACACAAACACTTACGCTGGTGGTACGCAGTATCGCCCTGGGAGAGATATCCAAGAAAGGCGGGTTCCGCCTGCTCCGCCGCGAAGTGACACTGGGCCTGATACACGGGCTATTGCTCGGTGTAGTGGTGGGTCTGATAGCGTATATATGGAAAGGAAACTACATGCTGGGCTTGGTGCTGGGCATGGCGATGGTCGGCAACATGATAATCGCCGGCCTATCGGGCGCGGGCATCCCGCTGATACTGACACGGCTGCGTGTCGACCCGGCGGTTGCCTCCGCTGTAATCGTTACCACCTGCACCGACGTTATCGGATTTTTCCTGTTCCTGGGACTGGCAACCGCGCTAGTTACCTTTTTAGTATAAGATGGCGGAGAGGATGGCCGACTGCGCTGAAGCTCCGTCGGCTAAAGGATTCGTTCGTTTAGAAAGACTTTGCCCGACCCAGTTTTAAAATACTGCTCGAGGCTTACTGCTTTGTTCTTATCTCTTACACAAAAATAGGATACTAATGTTGAAGGAATTCTGGTTCTTGTAGAATCAACTTTTCCAGAATTATATTCGATCAAACGACGTTTAATATCATTCGTTGAACCTACATATGATTTATTATCAACCGAACTTCTTAGAATATAAACGTACCACATGACATGGGTGGCTTGCCATCCGACCTGTCTGCCGAAGCCTTGGTGTAGGAAGAAGCCTTAGCGCAGGATGGCGGAGAGGGTGGGATTCGAACCCACGGTAACCTTACGGCTACACACGCTCTCCAGGCGTGCCTGATAGTCCACTCCAGCACCTCTCCGCGGATATATTATTTTAACAGATTTTAGTATTTGATTTATAGGGGAGTTAATGGCGGAGAGGGTGGGATTCGAACCCACGCTTCGCTTGCGCGAAGACCGCTTTTCGAGAGCGGCACCATCAACCACTCGGACACCTCTCCGCGGCTATCAAATTGTAACGGAAAATGCGTGATAAGGGCAAGGGGGTAAAATAATTCAGGCCGGCTAATCCCCTCATGACAGCCGACCTGAATAAAATCACCAATAACTAAGAACTATTTCCTGTAATACCCGTACTCTCTGACGGCCTCCATCATCGCCCGCAGGTTTTCCAGCCTGGGATTGTCCGCCATGGCGCCGGCGGATAGTATAAAGCCGCCGCCTTTACCGACTTCTTGAATCAGCTTGCGGCAGTACTCCTTTACCTGTTCCGGCTTGCCGGTAACCAACATGGAGGTAGGCACATTGCCCTGAAGGCAGAATTTGTTACCGAGTATTTTCTTGGCTTCAAACATATCCGTGCGGTCGAAGTACCAGACCACGCTACCTTTGGGAAAATCACCGACGTAGTCAAGTCGGGTATTATAGCTGCCCTCGGCGAACAGGCTCTGAATCAAGCCTTCATTAATCAAAGCATCCATGACTTTCTTCATGGACGGCCAGTAAAAAGTATCAAAGGCCTTTTGCGACATCCAGCCGTCAGCGCCCTTATGCAGAGGGTAGGTAACCATGGTCATATTGGCGATACTGGGTGAATTCAATATAGTGCTAATCGTCAAGTCCGCTACGACATCCAGCGCTTTCAAAAGCTTATCGGGGCAGCGGAACATATCCTTCATAATTCCCGCCGTGCCCCGCAAAGTATCGCCGAGGGTATCAAAGGGCGCTTTAGCGAAACCGCCCCCCAAAAACATAGTCGGCCCGCTCCTGCCGGCGCTCATCATAAGCTGTGTCATTTTCTGGTACTCTTTGCCGACTTCCAGCATTTTCTGGAGCATTTCCTGCACCTGCGGCATGGCTAACGGCATGAACTGCATCACGTGCACATTCTCCGTGATATTGGTAAACGGCTGGAAAAATTTCATCGGCTCAAGGATGCCGAAGGCGCGTGGCAGATATTTCCGGATCCAGAAATCGGAGGGGTCGAGGATGAGGTCATCATACTCATCGACCGTCATGTACTCACCTTCTTTGAACTGCCAGCTGGTGCCGTCGTCGGCGAGGCCGTTACCGGGCCAGGCATAAAGCTTGTAATCAAGCAATTCCAGCACCCTCCCCGGAATCATGAAAAAGGGCATCGCCGTATATTCCAGCTCCTCGCTGTATTTCTCATTGAACTTCCTGGTTGCTTCTATAGCCTTAGCAGAATCATACATAGCTTCGCGCGCGGTAACCCCGGCCATCTTGAGAGGAAGGTTGCCCACCGGCAGGTTCACAGGCACCCTATCGGGCTCACGGATGTTATAGACATCCACCAGACGTTGCGCACGGACTTTATAGTCTTTTTCAGCTTGAGGGGTGGGGAACTGCATTCCTGTTGTATCAAGGGTTTTGTTGAGCCTGTATTCACGTTTTTGCTCCGGCGTCATTTGCGCCCAGTTATCCGGCAAGTTAGATGGCATCATGATATAATCCTTCCTACTGATAATTATTTTTAGAACTATTTGTCAGCCGATAAATTCCTGAACTCCATTACTTCCTGGGGATTAAAACCTTTGTCCCTGGCGAAAAACGGCTCCCGGGTCGGCGGCGAACCGTCCGGGGTAGCCAGCATTATCTCTATCTGGATAATCGGGCGGTCGACCCTAGTTATCTCCAGAGGACAATGGACCAGTCCCGGCGGCAGCGAAATAACCGTCGGGCGAGTGAAAACGTGCTTCACGAGGTCCTCACCGATGTAAAATACCACTTCGCCACCGAAATCGTCAGGGTCGTCCGGGTTGCTGCCGTACCAGGCCAGAAACTCCTGGAAGTTGTGGGTATGGGCGGGGTTATCTCCTTTAAACGGCTTTCTGACGAACTGGTGGCCGATGGTAAAGTCATACTTCAAGAGCTCCTTGCCCACCCACAGCCCGTCAAAAATCACGCTCTTATCCGACTTCATACGCATCTGCAAATGGGGCGGATGAAAAATATATTTATCATACTTTCCGGCCATCTTAACCTCCTGAAAACAGACCTGTATTTTAATGCTATCTGGCAAAAATTCTAGTTTATTTTCATCAACATTGTCAAAAACGGCGAGACCCACGAAGCGAGGCTGATATTGTGACGTATTTGTGACGTTTGTAACGGTTTCTGTGATTTCAAAGTGAGTCCAGATATTTAGAATTAATGCATTCAAATTATTCGTAACATACGCAAGTTACGAACGAAACACCCCAACTCGAATAGTCTGCGTTAACAGGAAAGGGGTGAGGACAAATGGGGAATATCGTAAAAATAAAAGGTTGCAAGCGCTGCGGTGGCGACCTGTTTCTGGAACGAGACACCGATGAGGTACGTATCGTTTGTCTCCAGTGCGGCGCGGTATACGCAGAACGCCTGGCTGCCCTGATAAAAAAACCGGCTATTAAAAATTACTACGCCCGCTAGTTAAACGTCCTTTTTACCCCCGGTCTTCTTTTCTTCAGGCTTTTCTTCAAGTTTCTGCTCGCGGTCTCTTATCCAGCGCTTGATATCGTCCAGGGCGGGCGGGGATACATAAAATACCTGTATATCGGCGGGGAACTGCACCTGGTGGCTTTCCCGCATCATTACAATCCCGATTTCTTCCTTCTTAAGAGTATTATCGATTTTCCTGGCCATTGCTTCGTTGCGTTTTTTGCTTGTTTCCGCGTAGGACTCGTATATTCTGGAGATGACTTTAGGGTTTTGCAGACCAATCATCAGACACCGACTCCAGTCCATGAACTCGGTCAATAAATCGGCGTCCTCAAGCGCTTCAAGTCGGGCCTTTTTAGTTATGCAGGCTTCAGCGATTTTGCAGCCCTGCTTGTTCAACTCCTTAAGTGATTTAATACCATCTTTCCCGGTGACGGCTATCAATTCATGGTATATTGCGTTAATTTGCCCCAGTTTGGATGTTAAGTCCGCGATTTGCTTTTCCACCTGCTCCCAGTACCGGTTGAATCTCTGCACGTAGTCTTCCGGCAGGCCTTCAGCCGGATAAATCACAGGTATAAAAATAAGCTTCCTGCCTTTTTTGAAGTCCTCTACCGAGGGTTTCTGGATTTTTCCTAGTTCTTCAGCCATAATAATGTCTCATAACACTAAAACAGGACAGGTTATTGTATCCCTTTCTCACAGTCCCGGCATATAACGATTACCGGCCGGAACCTCGTGATAACCTTCATCTCGGATATCGGCTTTTGCTTTTCACACAAGCGACACTTAAACGTAACCCCCCCGGACGCCGATTTTTTTGATTTAGTCTCGCTTCTGGATTTATCTTCGGCCATAGAGCTCCTTTTTAAAAATCCGGTAAGACAATCATGTCTTCATACAAACAGCGGCACTTTTTTTGACGGGGTAACGACGCTGTTTTCTATTTTACTACCATCCTTGATTATTGTATTGCCAGAAACGATGCACTTTTCAAGTGATGAATTTTTACCTATATTAACATTATCCCATAATATCGTCTTTTCCAGACCGGCGCCGTCACCAATAACACATCCTTTTCCGATTACCACCGGGCCCTTTACGCTTACCCCAGGCCCGATTTTACAGCCATTTTCAACCAGCACCGGTCCGGTAATTCTGGCGGCAGGGTGGACCTCACTGTCCCCACTATAATATACACCATCACGCTGGAAATTTTGAAGCAAAGGACTTTTAGTTTTTTTCAAGAGCAAGTCCATGTTGAAGTTGAAGTATTTTTGCGGCGCGCCCATATCCAGCCAGTAGCCTTTATACGTATAGCCATATAGATGCCGGCCGATTTCCAGCAGCCTGGGGAACAGCCCTTTTTCAAACATATAATGTTTGCCCGCCGGTATTTCCTCAAGGACTTCCGGCTCGAGGATATACCCCCCGGCATTAATCCAATTGCTCGTCTCCGTGCCCGGGGGCGGCTTTTCGATAAAACGTTTAACTCGCTGGTCGGCATCCATTTCTACCACACCGAAAGCGCTTGGATCATCTACCCATGTCGTGAATATAGTCGCCTTTGCCTTTTTATCCCGGTGGAAGGCGTACACCTCTTTAAAATCAATTTCCAGAAAGACGTTATCACCGTTGAGAACGACAAAAGGCCCGTCCAGATACGCGGCGGCGTTTTTTACAGCTCCAGCGGTGCCCATAGGCTCTTCCTCGATACAGTAGGTCAAACGCACGCCAAAGCGCTCGCCGTCCCCGAAATAGTCGCGGATTGCCTCCGGCAAATAGCTCATCGCCAGTATAATATCCGCGATGCCGGACAGCTTGAGGTGAGTCAGCGTGTGCTCCAGGAAGGGCTTATTTACCACCGGGACGATGGGCTTGGGACAGTTATCGGTCAGGGGGCGGAGGCGCATGCCCGGGCCGCCCACCAGAATAACCGCCTTTAGACCATGAGGACTTATCGATTTTTTCATCAAAAAATCTATTTATGTAACAACATTAATTACAGGCTGGTCACTATCCTATGTAACTTTAATGGTCGCCGCTGAAAAAAGTCAATATCGTTGCCAGTGTTAGCTGATTACTGATATAATAAACCGAATTTATTTCAGGTTCAAGGTTCGGTCGGTCTTATAATGTCGGTCAGTCAGGTCCTCGCCATTTTAATATTCGTATTGATGTTTGCTGCCATTGCCAGCAACAAGATACACCGCCACGTTGCCGCCCTGGGCGGAGCGGCGGTAATGATTATCGTGGTCTTCCTGGGCATCATGCAGGAACCGGGAGAGCTGTGGGACTTCCTGAACGTAAAACAGCTATGGCAGTCCAATTTCTGGGTGCCGGGCGCCCAGGCCGTGGAGGCGCCGGGCTTCAACTGGCAAACGATGGTCTTCGTGGGCACGATGATGCTTACGGTAGGGTGGCTGGAATCGGTGGGGCTTTTCCGCTGGATTTGCCTTTACACCGCCAGACTGGTCGGGTGCCGGCCCATACCTATCCTGATTTCCTTCATGGTACTATCGGCATTCCTTTCGATGTTCATCGGCAGCATCACCGTGATGCTCTTTCTAAGTATGGTGACAATCGAACTTGGGAGGCTATTAAAGTTCAATCCGGTGCCAATTATTATCGCGGAGGTTTTTGCCTCCAATACCGGCGGCAGCGCCACCGTCAGCGGCGACCCGCCCAACATCATCGTCGGCACCGCTTTCGGCTACAGTTTCACCGATTTTCTTACCAATACCGGGCTCATCGCCTGGATAGCCATGGTATTAGCGATTCTGTACTTTTATTTCATTTCCAGGAACTCACTCCAGCAGGAAGCAGACCCGGAAGAGCTGATGAAGTCCTGCCCCCTCCCCAGCAGCGCTATCACCAGCCCCCGCCTCTTCAAGATGGCGCTGGGCGTTTTCGGTTTGATAATCGTGCTGCTGGTCACTCACGGCTATACGGGGCTATCGGTGGCATTCATCGGCGTGATAAGCGCCGTCGTCTCGCTGGCAATCGCCGGCAAGGGGGCGCTCAAGATAATCAGGAACATGGACTGGCGCACGCTGCTGTTTTTTGCCGGGCTGTTCATCTGCGTAGGGGGGCTGGAGGTTTCCGGCGTACTGGTTAAGGTATCAGAATTAATCAGCAACATTGCCAGCGGCAACACCGGCATTGCCGTTACCCTGATTTTATGGATATCGGCCATAATATCGGCTTTTGTCGATAATATTCCTTTCGCCGCCGCCATGGTGCCCGTGATAGGCACGCTGGCAAAAACGAGCGGCATCAACCTGCCGTCGATGGCGTGGGCCCTGGCGCTGGGGGCGGATATCGGCGGCAACGCCACGCCTATCGGCGCTTCAGCTAACGTGGTGGCGGTCGCCATTTCAGAAAAAGAGGGCTATCCCATTACCTGGGGGACTTTTATCAGGTACGCCGCCATACCGACAATTCTGGTAATCGGCCTGTGCCACGGGCTGCTTTTCTGGCGCTACGTTTAGCACGGCATTACCAGTTTGCCATGAGCAGGTTTTTTATAGTATTATTTTAGTAATTAGCCCCTGTAGCTCAGGTGGATAGAGCACCAGCCTCCGGAGCTGGGTGCGAGCGTTCAAGTCGCTCCAGGGGCAGTTCTGGTTATACGGAGCAAATATGATAAAAGAAAAAAGCCTCATAGAAATCAGGTGGCACGGACGAGGCGGACAGGGGGCGGTTACCACCGCCGAGATACTGGCGCAGGCGGCCATCAGCGAGGGCAAGTTCGCCCAGGCTTTCCCGAGCTTCGGTCCGGAAAGGCGCGGCGCACCGGTGCAGGCATTCAACCGGATAGACAGCCGCGAGCCGGTGAGAATACGGGCCGATGTAACCGAACCCGACTACGTCGTCGTCCTCGACCCCGGCTTGCTTGAAAAAGTCAATGTTACCTCCGGTCTGAAAAAAGGCGGCAGTGTCATCGTCAATACACGTAAAACAGCCAAAGAAATCCAGAAGGAATTCAAGATAAAATACCCCGTGGCTACCATCAACGCTTCTAAACTAGCGCGTGAGATTCTAGGAGTGCCCATCGTTAATACTACGGTGCTAGGCGCTCTCATTAAAGTAACCGGTATCGTAAAAAAAGAATCAGCCCACGCGCCGCTGGAAAAACGTTTCGGCAGGCTGGGAGAACGCAATATCAACGCCATGGAAACAGCCTACGAACAAGTAGCATTCGAGGAGCAATAAATGGCAAAATCGGAGAACGAACTAACCTGGAAAGACCTGGAAATCGGCTGTATTGTCGAAGCGCCGGGCAGCGCCCGTAAGTACGAAAGCGGCACCTGGCGCTCACAGCGTCCCACCTACGACTTCACCAGATGCATCAAGTGCGGCCTGTGCGCGCTGTACTGCCCGGAGGGCTGCATCGAGCAGAATAAAGACGGACATTTTGAGGCAGACCTGTACTACTGCAAGGGCTGCGGCATCTGCGCCAGAGAATGCCCTACCAGGGTCATTAAAATGGTCGAGGAGGTGGAATAATGGTCACGCGAGTTGGTATTGAGGTCTCTATTGCCGTAGCCGAAGCCGTCAAGCTGGCTAATGCCGACGTTATTGCCGCCTATCCCATCACGCCCCAGACCCATATCGTGGAACACCTGGCCGAACTGGTAGCCGACGGTGAACTGGATGCCGAATATATACCGGTAGAATCGGAACACTCCGCGATGAGCGCCTGCCTCGGTTCGGCGGCCGCCGGCGCCCGCACCTTCACAGCCACCGCAAGCCAGGGGCTGGCGCTGATGAACGAGGTCGTTTATGTCGCCGCGCCGATGCGACTTCCCATAGTCATGGTCGTTGCCAACCGCTCTCTGTCCGCGCCGCTTAGCATCTGGCCCGACCACTCCGACATGATGTCGGTCAGGGACACCGGCTGGATACAAATAATCGTCGAAAACGGACAGCAGGCGGTCGATAATACCATCATCGCCTTCCGTATCGCCGAGGACCAGAAAGTACTGCTGCCGGTGATGATACACCAGGACGGTTTCACACTGACACACGTAATCGAGCCGATTATCTTCCCCGCCCAGGAGGCGGTTGACAAATACCTCCCAAAAAACCGGTTCCCGCTGCCTCTCAATCCGGACAGGCCGGTGGCCATGGGAGAATTTGCGCCCCCGTTTATCTTCACGGAAACAAAATGGGCGCAGGAAGTAGCCCTGCAGAATTCCAAAAAAGTTATTATCAAGGCATGGGACGAGTTCGCCAAAGCCTTCGGCAGGAAATACATGCCCGTCGAGAAATACCACAGCGAAGGCGCCAAGGTCCTGATTATGACCATGGGCAGCGCCGGCGAAACGGCTTCCGTAGCCATCGACGAGCTGCGCAAGGAGGGGATGGACGTGGGGCAGATAAGACTGCGCCTGTGGAGGCCCTTCCCATTCCAGGAGCTCCGGGAGGCGGTCAAGGACGCCGAAGTGCTGATTATGATGGACAGGGCTCTTTCCTACGGAGGCCCGGGCGGACCGGTAGCTTCCGAGGTGAAGGCCGCCCTCTACAACCAGACAAAGCGTCCCAAGATAGTCAGCTATGTGATAAGCCTGGGCGGACGGGACACCACCGTTTCAGGCTTCAAGGACATCGTCAAGCAGGGCATCGAGATAGCTGACAAGGGAAGCAAAAACGAATATGAAATTTACGGGGTGAGGGAATAATGGAAAAGTACGCAATATACGTCCCCCGACTGGTCAACAAAGAGGAGAAATTCGCGCCCGGGCATCGCGCCTGCATCGGCTGCGGCGAGGCGCTGGCAATAAGACAGGCCTTTAAAGCGATGGACAAGAACGTCATCGTTGTCAACGCCACCGGGTGCGCGGAAATATTTACCTCGCAATTGCCAAATACAAGCTGGGAACTGCCGTGGATACACACCCTCTTCGAGAACACGGCGGCGGTGGCCTCCGGCGTCGAGGCGGCTTACAAAGCTATGCGCCGCAAGGGAGCCAAGCTGCCGGAAAACACCAAGGTAGTAGCCATTGGCGGCGACGGCGCCACCAGCGATATCGGCATACAGGCGATTTCCGGGGCGATGGAGCGGGGCCACGATTTTACATACATCTGCTTCGATAACGAAGCCTATATGAACACGGGCGTCCAGCGCTCATCTTCGACACCCTTCGGAGCCACCACCACTACCTCTCCCTCCGGCAAAAAGAGCTTCGGCCAGGTCACCTGGAAGAAGAACATGCCGGAGATAGCCGCCGCCCACAACATACCTTATGTAGCCACAGCGACGCACGGCTACCCCTTCGACCTGATGGAGAAGGTACGCAAGGCGGTCAATACTCCCGGTCCGGCCTACGTGCACATCTTATCCGTTTGCCCGACCGGCTGGGGGAGCGCCACGGACACCATCAACCGACAAGCACGACTGGCAGTGCAGACCGGCATCTTCCCTCTCTACGAAGTTGAAAACGGCGTTTATAAGATGAGCATCGACCTGCCCAGGCTGCGTCCCGTAGCGGACTACCTGAAAATACAGCGCCGGTTCCGCCACTTGAGCGACGACGTTATCGCCCAGATACAAAAACGCGTCAAACAGGAATACCAAAAACTGCTGGAGAAAGTAAATGTCACCAAAAGAACAAAAAGCAAGAGTTAAACAGGTCCTGGAAAAGCACCGGCACGATAAATCCCAGCTTGTGGATGTCTTACAGGACATCCAGGCGGCCATCGGCTACCTGCCCAAGGATGCTCTACAGCAGGCCAGCCAGGGTCTCGATGTCCCGTTGAGCCGAGTTTACAGCGTCGCCACCTTCTTTAAAGCCTTCAGCCTGACGCCCAGGGGACGGCATGTAATCAACGTATGCATGGGCACCGCCTGCCACGTACGCGGCTCGGATAAAGTCCTCGAGAGCATCGAGAAGAAACTCAAAGTCAAGAGGGGCGGGACCACCAGAGACCTCAAGTTCACGCTGGAAACGGTCAACTGCGTGGGCGCCTGCGCCCTGGGGCCTATGGTTATCATCGGTGAAGACTACCACGGAGAAATGACGCCGGAAGGCATCATCCCCGTGCTGGAGCAATATAAGTAACTAGCGGAGGAAGTCACCAGTGGCAAAATTAAAATCTGTGGGTGAACTGGATGCCCTTAGAAAAACAATAACCGGGAAGAAAGACCGGAAGAAGACCATAATCACCGTATGCAACGGCACGGGCTGCCAGGCGTTCGGCTCGAAGAGTATTTTAGCTGCCTTCCAGGAAGAAGTTAAGAAACAAAAGCTAGCATCCAAAGTAGAAGTCAAAGCCATCGGCTGTCCCGGTTTTTGCGAGAGGGGCACGCTGGTGGTAATTAAACCCAAAGACATATTTTACCAGAGGGTACGGCCCAAAGACGTGCCGGAAATACTTGCCGAGACCATCGGCAAGGGTAATGTCGTCAACCGGCTGCTTTATACCGACCGCGCCACCAACCAGAAGGTTACCAATGAGAGCGACGTGCCTTTCTACAAGCGGCAGATGCGCCTCATTATCGGCAATAACGGCTTAATCGACCCTACCGTAATCGACGATTATCTGGCAATCGGCGGCTACAGCGCTTTGGCCAAAGCCCTGAAGATGACGCCGGAGAAGATTATCGACGAGGTCAAGAAGTCCGGCTTGAGAGGACGCGGCGGCGCTGGATTCCCCACCGGCAGCAAATGGGAAAGCACGCGTAAAGCCAAGGGCAAAATCAAGTATGTCATCTGCAACGCCGATGAAGGCGACCCCGGGGCTTTTATGGACCGCAGCCTGGTGGAAGGCAACCCGCACAGCGTACTGGAGGGGATGATTATCGGCGCCTACGCCATCGGCAGTCATGAAGGCTACATCTATATCCGCAACGAGTACCCGCTGGCCGTCAGGAACATGACCATCGCCCTGGAGCAGGCCGAAGCCCGCGGGCTACTCGGCAAGAACATCCTGGGGTCGGGGTTCAACTTCAGCGTCAGGATAAAGCGGGGCGGCGGCGCCTTCGTCTGCGGCGAGTCAACAGCCCTGATGGCCTCGCTGGAAGGCAGGGTAGGGGAGCCGCGCGCCAAGTACATCCATACCTCCGAGCAGGGACTCTGGGGCCGGCCGAGCAACCTCAACAACGTGGAAACGTGGGCCAACGTGCCCCTCATTATCAATAAAGGCGCCGCATGGTACTCCAAAATCGGCACTAAAAACAGCAAAGGCACCAAGATATTCGCGCTGGTAGGCAATATCGTCAATACCGGACTGGTAGAAGTGCCCATGGGCACTACCCTTAGAGAAATCGTTTATGATATCGGCGGTGGCATTCCCAAGGGACGCAAGTTCAAAGCCGTGCAGACAGGGGGGCCCAGCGGCGGTATGATTCCGGAAAGCCTGCTCGACCTGCCGGTTGACTTCGACGAGCTGACCAAAGCCGGCTCGATGATGGGCTCCGGCGGCATGATTGTCATGGACGAGAAGACCTGCATGGTGGACATGGCGCGTTACTACACCACCTTCCTCGAGGGCGAGTCCTGCGGCAAGTGCCTGCCATGCCGGGAGGGCCTGCGGCAGATGAGATATATCCTGGACGGCATCACGGAGGGGCGGGGCAAGAAGGGGGATATCGAGCTTCTTGAGGAGCTTTGCGCCACGCTGGTCGATGCCTCGCTCTGCCAGCTAGGGCAGTCGGCACCTAACCCGGTGATGAGCTCCATCCGCCATTTCAGAAAAGAGTACGAAGCCCACATAAAAGATAAAAAATGCCCCGCCGGCGTCTGCAAGATGGGGCGGTCAAAGTAAAGTAAGGACAAGAGAAGATGGTAAATATAACGATTAACGGACGCAAGATTAAAGCGGAAGAGGGCAAAACGATACTGGATGCCGCCCGTAAAAGTAACATTTACATTCCAACCCTCTGCTCCAACGAAGAGGTAGCCCCTTACGGCGCCTGCCGGCTCTGCCTGGTGGAAATCAAGACCGCTAAAGGCAGGGAACGACTCGTCACCTCCTGTATCTACCTGGTGGAAGAGGGACTGAACGTCCAGACCGATACGGAAAGAATACAGAAAATCCGCAAAATGCTTCTCGAATTACTTTTAGCCAGGTGCCCGGACTCCGAAGAAGTCCAGCAACTTGCCGCCAAAGCAGGCGTCAAAAAGACACGCTTCGTGGAGCAGGACGGCAACAATAAGTGTATCCTCTGCGCCAACTGCGCCCGCACCTGCGAAGAGGTGGTCGGCGTGGCCGCCATCAGCCTGGCCAAGCGCGGCGTGGACAGGGAGCTAACGACGCCTTTCGGCGAGGACTTTTCGGAGGCTTGTATCGGCTGCGGCTCCTGCGCTTACAGCTGTCCCACCGGCGCTATTACCATGACAGATAAAAAAGGCATCAGAACAATCAACTGGCCGCATAACACGATGGAATTCAAGCTAAGGAAGTGCCCCGTTTGCGGTCAGTACTGGGCGCCGGAAAAACAGATTGAATATGTTGCCAGGACCTCGGGCACGCCACTAAGCGACTACGAGAAATGCCCTGACTGCCGGGACTGATGAAGTAGTGAGTTAGTTATTGGTTTTTAGCAAGAGGGGCGAAAAGCCCCTCTTTTTTTAGTATTGCGCACGGGCACGCTCTGGGCTATACTAGAGCGGGCGGGGTGTAGCGCAGCTGGTTTAGCGCGCAGCGTTTGGGACGCTGAGGTCGGAGGTTCAAATCCTCTCAC